>JAAYXZ010000156.1 GCA_012515635.1 Elusimicrobiota bacterium | reverse complement strand
TCTATAAAAAAAGCGGTAATCACCGTTCCCGCTTATTTTAATGATAACCAGAGACAGGCAACAAAGGATGCAGGGACCATTGCCGGTCTTGAAGTAGTCCGCCTTATAAATGAACCTACAGCCGCTTCATTTGCTTACGGGCTTGATAAATTACAGGAAGAACTGAAAATACTTGTCTTTGACTTTGGAGCAGGAACACTGGATGTAACTATAATGGATATGATGACAGGGGTCTTCAAGGTGCTCTCAACACACGGAGATACTCAGTTAGGCGGAACAGATATGGATGAAGCATTAATAAAGCATATCGTGGAAGAGTTTAAACAAGATTCCGTTATAGATATAAGCAAGGATAAGATGGCAATGCAGAGGGTTAAGGAAGCTGCGGAAAAGGCGAAGATAGAGCTTTCTTCCACACTGGAAACAGAGATAAACCTTCCCTTTATTACAGCAGACCAGACAGGTCCAAAACACCTTCAGATGAAGATAAGGAGGGCTAAACTTGAGGAACTGGTTGAGCCCATCATTGAAAGATGCAAGGGTCCCATTAAACAGGCGATTGAGGATGCTAAACTGAAAAACTCAGAGATAAACAAGGTCATCCTTGTCGGCGGTCCCACAAGAATGCCTATCGTGCAAAAGTTTGTAGAGGATTTCATAGGCATTAAGCCGGAGAGAGGGGTTGACCCAATGGAGTGTGTCTCTATAGGAGCGGCAATACAAGGCGCTATTTTGAGCGGAGAGATGAAAGATAAAGATATCCTCTTGCTGGATGTTACACCGCTTTCTCTCGGAGTGGAGACCTTGGGGGGAGTGTTCACGAAAATCATAGAGAGGAACACAACCATACCTACAAAAAAAAGTCAGGTGTTTACAACGGCAACAGATAACCAGTCGTCTGTAGAGATAAATGTTTTACAGGGTGAAAGACCTATGGCTAAAGATAATCTTAGTTTAGGAAGATTCCATCTTGAAGGTATTCCGTCAGCTCCGAGAGGGGTGCCTCAAGTAGAGGTGTCATACGATATTGACTCTAACGGGATTCTGAACGTGACAGCAAAAGACAAGGGGACAGGAAAGGAACAGTCAATAAGGATTACTGCCTCCAAAAAACTCTCACAGGAAGATATAGAAAAGATGGTTAAGGAAGCGGAGAGTTATGCGGAAGAAGACAGAAAACAGAAAGAACTTATAGAGGTTGTCAATCAAGCAGATTCTCTGGTATATACAGCAAACAAAACATTAAAAGAACATGGGGATAAGGTAGATGAAGCGGAGAAGAAAAACATACAGGATAAAATAGATGCGTTGGATAAACTGCTAAAGGCAGAGAGCAAGAATAAAGAAAGTATCCAAAAGGCAATGGAAGAACTTCAACAGGCCGAGCATGGTCTTGCGCAGAAGATATATCAGCAGACAGAGCAACAGGGAGCTGGAGAACAGCAGGCGCAACCTGAACAGGAACCCGAACAAAAAGAAGACAGGGACAATGTTGTTGATGCTGAATATAAAGAGGTTGATGACAAGGATACTAATAATAAGTAATGAGATATGTAAGAGTTATTCTGGACGGACAGGCAGATAGTGATGTCTATGGTGTTCTGGAAGGAGATGCTATCCGTGTATTAAAGGCATCTCCTTTATCAGGCACAGCAGAATACACAGATAAAAAAGTTTTTCTTATGGATGTTGAAAGGTTTTTACCGCCTATCACCCCTCCCAATATTATTGCTTTAGGTCTTAACTATCAGGAGCATGCAATAGAGAGCAAAATGGAATTGCCTTCGGCGCCTGTTATCTTTTTAAAAGCGACAACCGCAATAACAGGGCATCTTAATCCTATTGTTTTGCCAAAAGATGCGTCGGATTTTGTTGACTATGAAGCAGAACTTGTTATAGTTATGGGAAGACAGGCAAAAGATGTCTCCGAAGAAGATGCGACTGACTATATTTTCGGTTATACCTGCGGTAATGATATCTCTGCCAGAGATTGTCAAATGAAGTTAGATAGGCAGTGGGCAAGGGCAAAATCATTTGATACCTTTGCTCCTATCGGTCCGTGGATAGAGACAGAGATAAACCCTGACAACTTAAAAATTCAGTCACGGGTCAATGGTGTTGTGATGCAAAGTTCAACTACATCAGATATGATATTCAATATCCCTGAAATTGTATCTTATCTTTCAAGACAAATGACGCTTCTTCCGGGAACGATTATTATGACAGGTACGCCGTCAGGTGTAGGGTTTGCAAGAAATCCAGCGGTATTCCTTAAGGAAGGGGATGTTGTTGAGGTGGAGATGGAGGGCATAGGTGTTCTTAAAAATCCTGTTGTAAGGGGGGCACCCATATAATATCAGGT
>JAAYXZ010000155.1 GCA_012515635.1 Elusimicrobiota bacterium | reverse complement strand
ATACCCTTATTTTGATAAAAAAAATGTCATTATAACAAGGACATTATCCAAAATATACGGGCTTGCAGGGTTAAGAATAGGTTTTGGAATAGCAAATAAGGAGATAATTGAATTTATGGAACGGATACGCCCCCCCTTTAATACCACAATTCCCGCTCAGGAAGCAGGCATTGCCGCTCTTGACGACCAGGAATATGTGAAAAACTCTTTTGAAACCAACATAAAGGGCAGAGCATATCTTTATTCCGAATTCAGTTCTTTAGAGATAGATTTCATACCCACTTTCGCAAACTTTATTTTATGCAGGATTCCCAATGCCCCTGAAATAGTTAAACAATTGGAAGAGAAGGGCGTTATCATAAGAAAGATGTTTGGAGTAGGCCCTGAATATGTCAGGATTACTATCGGTACAGAGAAAGAAAATATGTTCCTGATACAGAATCTGCGTGAATTACTGGGAGGTAAAAAATGAATTTGGGCATAAATATAGACCATGTGGCAACCTTAAGACAGGCACGAAAAGGTGAAAACCCCGACCCTGTATGGGCTGCAGTTATTTGCGAACTTGCCGGCTGTGATTCTATTGTATGCCATTTAAGGGAAGACAGGAGACATATACAGGATAGGGATGTATATTTGCTTAAACAGGTGATAAAGACACGCTTAAACCTTGAAATGGCGCTATCCGACGAGATAATAAAAATAGCCCTTGATGTAAAGCCGTATCAGGTTACTCTTGTGCCAGAGAAGAGAGAAGAGTTAACTACAGAAGGCGGACTTGATATTATAAGAAATTTTGACAGAGTAAAAGAGAGCGCCGAGAAATTCCATAAAGCGGGCATAATAGTAAGTTTGTTTATTGAGCCGGATGAAAAACAGATACTTTCAAGCAAAAAGACCGGCGCAGAATTCATAGAGATACATACGGGGAGATATGCTGAAACACGAACAGAGAAAGATGCGGCGGCAGAGTTAGAAAAAATATCCAAAGCTACGGCATATGCTTTATCAATCGGTATGCGTGTAAATGCAGGACATGGCCTTGATTATAAAAACACTGCGCCGATTTGTAAAATTAAAGGGATAGAGGAACTTAATATCGGATACAGCATTATCGGGAGGTCTGTCTTGATAGGTCTTGAGAATGCTGTTAAAGAGATGTTGAATATTATAGAAATGGAGGTAATTCTGTGAAAAAGAAGATTATTAATGTATTTAGGACTCCTTTTGCAGACAGAGAACACATTATGGATTTTATGATAGGGGGCATTTTTACTTTTTTCCCTGTAATCAATCTTATCTCATTGGGATATTTAGGAACAAAACTTAAAAAAAGCATACAGCAGGACAAAACGCCTGTTAAATGGGATGAAAACTTCAAAGAGCTTTTTATAACAGGGTTCTTTTTATTCGTAATATGGCTCTCTTATCTCATTATTCCCTTTTTATTGATACTTTTAGGGGGAAACTTGATACTTACCCTATCCGGAGGCAAATTCTTCTCTTTATTTTACTTTAGAGGGCAGATTTTAAACCTTTTGGGCGCTATAAGCCTTTTAGCAGCAATATATTTTCTTCCTTTTGCTATCTGTGTCTATTTGGAAGAAAAAGACCTGAAAATGGCATTTAAACTGGAAAAAATAACAGAAAAGATTTTTCTTGTTATAAAAGAGTATAGCATTGCCTATCTTATAACTATCGGTCTTCTTACAATCTCTATATCACTTATTTTTTTATTTATGAACTGGATAATCGGTTTTCTTTTAAGCGGTTTTATATTTTTTTATGACGGACTGGTAATAACAGGACTTTTTAGTAAAATTTTCCCACGGAAGGGAATTACCATATCTCTCCTGGAAATTTCGGACAAATGACCTAACAGCAGATATTGTAGAACAAAAACAGAACATAAGTTATTATCCATTAACTACTTACAGATAAAGCGTCGGATAAGATATATTATGTTAACTTTCAGGGATATAAACAGGAGGAGAGATAGAGAGACAGAAGGCTTTTCCTGCAAGGTTTTCTTATTGAGAGCATTTATTAGGTCTAATGATATAAGTATATATTCTTCAATGACTTAAGGATATACAAACTTTTACATATTTAAAGAGAAAAACAGAAGGGTTTTTCCGTTCCTTTATCCTTGAAGAGCCGACTAACAGAGCCATTGCGCATCACAGCACTGGAACGCCTCACAATTCCTCAAAGCATATGTTTTATCTAACATCATACAATACAAGGACTTACAATATAACAATTAAAGTGTTTTATAAGGCATTTTTTTGACTTATGAGTAATTTTTTCATAATTCTTAAAAAAGCGGTTACTGAAAAATCAAAAACATTTTTAATTGGCTACTCTCTCTTAACCCGGAGTAAAAAAACACTTAAAATAAGGCACGTTTTCCTCATTGGGTATATGTAACCCCCTACCCTGTCTTTTTATATGCCTTATTTTTCATCTATTTAGGTCTTTTGATGGATAAAGGGAGATTTGAAACTCTTTACTCTTTTAACAGCGTCTTATACCCTTCCATCATCCGTGATTCTTAAAAAGATATAGCGGCGGCTCTTAATTCCCTAAATTAACAATGATTAATTTTCCGTTATAAGATAATTGGCCATCGTATCCCTTAACCTTGTTTATTAATCCAAAAGAGAATATATAACTTATAGGCATAAAAAAAGATTGATTCCATAGCGGATAAATACTTTTGACAATTAACCCATAAAAAGAATGGCTTTAAGGAGAAAAAAGGAGAGGGGATAAGACCCTAACATTATAAAAAAACATCCCCCCTGCCCTGCTGATTGAATCCGTAGAGCAAGGGGGAACATATTGGCAAATTACTACTCTTACACTTTTATTATACGAACTTCATATTTTACTAACTTCATAACTTATTAAGTTCGCAACTTAATAAATTCAGGACTTCGCTTCTTCCACGACTGCCTGAGCCCCGGCAAGAATGGATATCGGTATTCTGTAAGGGGAGCAACTAACATAGTTCATTCCTACCCTGTGACAGAACTTTACAGATTCCGCTTCACCTCCATGCTCACCGCAGATACCTACCTTCAGGTTCGGCTTGGTCGCTCTGCCTCTCTCTATGCCAATTTCAACCAGTTCGCTTATACCGTCCTGGTCAAGCACCTGAAACGGGTCATCTTTAAGTATGCCGCTATCAATATAGGCAGGAACAAATCCGCCAATATCGTCTCTTGAAAAACCAAAGCCCATCTGAGTAAGGTCATTGGTTCCGAAAGAGAAGAACTCTGCCTCCTGAGCGATTTTATTGGCAGTAAGAGCCGCTCTTGGTATCTCAATCATGGTTCCATACAGATACTCTATTTTATCCATTCCGTATTTCTCGCATACTTCTTTATATATCTGGTCTACAACTTTTTTCTGATATATAAGTTCTTCTACGGCGCTTACCACGGGCACCATAATCTCAGGGAATGCTTTTTTCCCTTCTTTTATGAGTTCAGCAGTAGCTTCAAAGATTGCCCTTACCTGCATCTCTGTTATCTCTGGATATGTAATCCCGAGACGGACACCTCTGTGTCCCATCATAGGGTTAGTTTCGTGTAGAGCGTCTGTTCTCTTCTTTAACTCTTCCGCATTAATACCTAAACTCTTCGCCAGTTTTTCCTGTTCCTCTTTTCTGTTCGGAACAAATTCGTGCAAAGGCGGGTCAAGCAACCTGATTGTTACAGGCAGACCGTTCATAACCTCAAGAGTCGCTTTAATGTTGTTCTTTGCGTAAGGCAGGAGTTCATTCAAAGCAGCCCTTCTTTCGTCCTCTGTTACAGATACAATCATTTTCCTAAGATAAAACAACGGCTCCTCCGAGTTTTGACCATAGAACATATGCTCTGTTCTGAACAGACCTATGCCCTCGGCTCCAAAAGATAAGGCATTTACAGCATCTTCAGCCGTATCGGCATTGGCGCGCACGCCTATCTTTTTTATTGAAGCGGCTATATCCATAAACTTCTTAAATCTCGGATTTTCTGTGGCATCTATCATAGGCAACTCGCCCTCATAGACATATCCCTTTGTCCCGTTAAGAGTAAAGATATCCCCCTCCTTGAACTGCAGACCGTTTACAGAAAGTTTTTTATTATGGACATCTATTTTAAGCGCTCCGCATCCCACAATACAGCATTTGCCCCATCCTCTTGCTACAAGTGCCGCATGGCTTGTCATACCCCCTCTTCCTGTAAGAATACCCTGCGCGGCTCTCATTCCTTCCACATCTTCGGGGTTTGTCTCTTCTCTGACAAGAATCACCTTTTTCCCGTCTTTAGCCCATTTCACAGCATCATCCGCTGTAAAAACGATATGCCCTGATGCACCCCCGGGACCTGCCGGAAGCCCCTTTGCAAGCGGCTTTGTCTTCGCTTCAACATTAGGGTCAACCAATGGGTGTAAAAGTTCATCCACCTGTTGCGGAGACAATCTCATAATAGCCGTCTTGTTATCTATAAGCCCTTCCGCAAGCATATCCATAGCCATATTAAGCGCGGCAGTCCCTGTCCTCTTGCCTACACGGCTCTGCAACATCCAAAGCCGCCCTTCCTGTATGGTAAACTCTATATCCTGCATATCCTTGTAGTGCTCTTCAAGGGTATCTCTAATATCATGGAGTTCCTTATAAATACCAGGCATTGTCTCCTCAAGGGACTTCAAGTGCATATTTTGTTCGTTCTTCGTCTCATTATTTAAAGGATAGGGAGTTCTGATTCCCGCAACGACATCCTCTCCCTGAGCATTCATAAGCCACTCTCCATAAAACTTATTGTCTCCTGTCGCAGGGTTTCTTGTAAATGCAACACCTGTTGCAGATGATTCCCCCATATTTCCAAAGACCATCGCCTGAACATTAACCGCAGTTCCCCACTCATCAGGGATGCCTTCTATTTTTCTATAAGCTATCGCTCTCTTCCCGTTCCATGATTGAAAGACCGCCTTTACTCCGCCCATAAGCTGCTCCCACGGGTCATCGGGAAACTCCTCTCCAAGAACATCTTTAACGCGTTCTTTGAATTTCACACAAAGGTCTTTCAAGTCATCGGCTGTAAGGTCTGTATCGGATTTATATCCTTTCTGTCTCTTCACATCCTCTATCATTTTATCCAGTTGAACTCTTATACCTTTCCCTTCCTCATATTCCCGCCCTGCTGCTTTCTCCATAACAACATCGGAATACATCATAATAAGGCGTCTGTAAGCATCATAGACAAACCGTGGGTTGTTCGTCTTTTTTATAAGACCAGGAATGGTAACTGAAGAAAGCCCTACATTAAGGACCGTCTCCATCATACCGGGCATAGATTTTCTTGCCCCTGAACGGACAGAAAGAAGCAGGGGATTATCAGGGTCCTCAAACTTACATTCCATAACCTCTTCTGTCTTTAAAAGTTGTTTTTTTATCTCATCCATCAATTCTTCTGGTAATTGCCTATTGTGTTTGTAATAGTAGGTGCAGACATCTGTAGTAATAGTAAAACCTGCAGGAACCGGCATATTTAACTTTACCATCTCAGCAAGACCTGCTCCCTTTCCGCCTAAAAGTTCTTTCATTGTTCCATCGCCATCAGCTTCTTTACCCCCGAAAAAATACACATATTTACTCATACTCTTCTCCTCCTTTGTTTTTTTAAAACAGAACCCTCATATTTTACTCTATTTTTTTAAATTATGCAAGTATGATTTAAATATGGCGGTTGTAAGAAGCAGTAGAGATAATAATACAAAAAGGCGCCCGTCTTTCACAGAAAAGCGCCTTTTTGTTTTTATCTCTTATAGTTTGAAACCCAGTCCAACTAATATTTTAAAAATGTCCATATCCGTGCCTTCTACTTCTGTCATAAGATAAGATGCTTCCATCTGAAGAAATACGTTATCTCTTATGAACTGTTTTAGACCTACCTGTCCTCCATAGATAAAACTGGTCTCGCTTGCGCTACCCATTTCTATGTGAAAAATTCCTGCAGCCGCTCCTATGTAAGGCACAGTTGCTGTTTCGGTTGCAAAATGGAAGTTAGGTCTGAGAAGGAATGCTCCGTAAGTATAGTCCAAAGCCCCGTCCTCCATTTCACCCGTGACTCCGCTTAGAATTCCTTCCAATTGGAAGTTATCTGTCAGAAATCTACCCAGCGCTACTCTACCTGTTAGGTTCCGGTCAAAAGTGCCGTAGTCTGTCTCTGTATTGGTGAATGCAAGGTCAAATGTAAGGGTAGTATCGCCCTTTTGAACAGCCGCAGATGCGAAACCGCTCCCTCCTATAATCAACCCTAAAAGCATCAAACAGATTAATGTTTTTTTCATTATCTTTCACCTCCTTTCTTAAATATTTTACTTACTATATTTATAATTATACTACTTTTCCCATAAATATCAAGAGATTTCCCCCCAATTAATACTCTCATAAAAAAGCCCCTATAACTTAGGGGGCAGGGTTCTCCTCAATAGAGATTTGATTTTTCTGACATCCGTCTCTATCTGCCTCTGTAATTCTCTTTCATCTTCAAACCTTCTCTGCGCCCGGATTTTTTTATAAAAAAAGACCTGTAATTGCCTGTTATATAGATTTTTATTACCCTGAAAACCGATAAGAAAAACCTCAAGTTTGTCTGTATCCCCGTTAAAGGTAGGGGATGAGCCCGCTACAATAGCCGCCTTAAAAACTCTCCTCCCGCACAAAGCCCAACCGGCATATACTCCGTCTTCAACGCAGATATCTTTATCAAGGGAAAGGTTTGCCGTGGGAAACCCCAGTTTCCACCCTATTCCCTTGCCTTTAATAACCTTGCCGGAGACAGACCAGTACCTTCCAAGCAAAGTATTTGCTGTCTTTATGTCGCCTTGTTTTATTACTTTTCGTATTAAGGAAGCGCTCACCACTTTCCCCTTTTTCTTGTATGGCGGCATCACTATAACAGAGAACCCTTTCTTCTTTGCCGCATCCTTCAAAAACCTTATGTCTCCTCTCCGTTCTTTTCCGAAACGAAAGTTATAACCGACAACTATTCTCTTAACGCCCGCTTCAACAAGGATATCCAAAAACTCATCGGGAGAAAGGCGCGCTATATCTTCAAAATCACTCCAAATGCATCTTTGTATGCCTTCCTTTTTTAAAAGAGCAAGTTTCTCTTCCCAAGAGCAGAGCAAGAACTCTACGGGGAAGGTTTTAAATGTAAACACCCCTGCCGCCCTACCCTCCCTCTCTGCAGTTTTAGAGACAATTTCAAGGATTCTCTTATGCCCTGAATGCACCCCATCAAACTTTCCTATACCAAGAACAATCTCTTTTTTTGTCTTTTTAATTTTTATAAAATTAGTGAGTATCAACTTTAACCGTTGCTCCTTCTATTCAACATCTTAACTATAATGCGCTTTCAAGAATTTGTATGAACTCCTCTTTCCTCATCTGTATCTTCATATTTTTCATAGACCTCTCTGTTCCTATAACAGCCAGTTCTGCAAGTTTTTCTATCTCATTTTCATTTATGCCTATATCTGTTAAACGCGAAGGCAGCCCGATATCTTTTACAAGTTTTTTAAGTTCCCCCGTTTGCCCCCATAATTTTTCAAGTTCCGAGAGCTCTTTTTCGTATCCGTTTTGTTGCAGATATTCAAAGACATAAGGCAGAAGTAATGCGTTGGCTGTTCCGTGATGGGTGTTATGTGTTATGGTAAGCGCATACCCTATGCCATGCACAATAATAGTGCCTGTTCTGTTAAGGGCTAAACCTGCTATAAAGGATGCAAGCAAAAGTTTCTCCCTTATCTCTGTAGAGCCCGGTTCTGTCTTTGTTTTAGGCAGGTATTCCCATAGTATTTTTAAACTCTCTACCGCAAACACTTTGGAGAGAAAATCCGCTTTTTTGGCAAGATAACTCTCCGCAGCGTGAGCAAATGCATCCATCCCTGTAGCAACCACTAAATTATGGGGAAGCGTTGCCAATATATCCGCATCAAGTATTGAAAGTTTTGGTATGATTTCTTCACTGCAGACGGTCTTTTTTGTGTTGTTATCCCTATCCACTACCACAGCGAATTTTGTAACCTCGCTGCCTGTCCCGCAAGTGGTAGGTATGGCAACAACAGGAAGCGGATTATGTCTATAAGAGACCTCTCCAAAGTAATCTTTTACAGAACCGCCATTTGCAGCAACAACCGCTATTGCCTTGCCCACATCCATAGCGCTGCCGCCGCCAACCCCCAAAACACAATCACACCCTTTTTCTATACACAATCTTGCGCCGTTGTCCACATCATTTATATCCGGCT
>JAAYXZ010000154.1 GCA_012515635.1 Elusimicrobiota bacterium | reverse complement strand
GCAGATGCCTTGATAACCCTCTGTTCATTAGAGATACACTTAAAAACAGGGAAGAGATTGTAGTATGGAAAAAAACTTAACAGTAGTGATACGAAGCATCGGGGAAAGAACGGAGGGTTTGTGCCGAAAATTAATATCGCGACAGATATCCGAAAAAAATATTATTACAATAAACAAAACCCCGTTTTCTGCCGCTTTGGCAGATTCTTACAGGGCAGGTATTCAACGCGGGTTAAAATGGACCCTTTGCGTTGATGCGGATTTATTATTGCGCCCTGACGCAATAATGACTTTGCTAAAAACAGGAAACGAGAGCGAAGACAATGTTTTTTTAATACAAGGGCTGATATTGGATAAGTTTTTTGGCGGTCCAAGACCAGCGGGAAACCCTTTGTATAGAACTGCTTTGTTGCATAAAGCCCTTGAACTGATACCGCAAGAGGAAACCTCTTTAAGACCCGAGAGAGACACTCTAAGAAGAATGGAAGAGAAAGGGTATTTAAAAAAACAAATCCCTGTAACGCTTGGCCTGCACGATTTTGAACAATATTACAAAGATATTTACAGAAAATGTTTTATACAAGCGCATAAACACGATTATAGATTGGATTTCTTTGTCAGTTATTGGAGAAGATTGAGAGATAAGGACTTTGATTTTCAGGTTGCCTTGACGGGACTCTCGGCAGGCATATTAGCTGAAAGACAAGAAGCGCGTATTGATGCGAGAAAATTCCCCGCCTCCCTTGAAAATATAACGTCCCAAGAGATAAAAGAGAAGAGTCCTATCAGCAAGGATTTCCTTATAAATGTAGAAAAAGTTATCTCTGAGTGGAGAGAGCCCGAAGAATATAAAAAATATTTTTCCGCAACGTCCTATAAAACCAAAAAATATTCAAAAAAAGAGCGCCTTTCGGAATTAAAAAAACAATTAGGCATCTTGCAATTAATCATCTGGTTACTCGGGTGGTTATTATATAAAACAGGGTTGAAAATAAAGAACTCTGTTGATAGGTATAAAAAGAGTGGGGCGGAAGAATGAATAAACGGGAAAAAATAGCCTTTGTTTTGCCGAACCTTTACGGCGGAGGAGCAGAGAAGGTTGCGCTTAACTTATGCAGGGAATTTATAAGAAGAAATTTTGATGTGGATTTGCTGTTGATTAAAAAAACAGGGGTATATCTGAGGCAGGCGCCGGATAATTTAAAAATTGTTGAATTGAAACAAAGAGACAAATTTCTGACCATATTATTTATACTGAAACATCTGAGGTTATCCCATTTTAAAAACGACACCTGTAATATCTTTTGGAATATAGCCCATATTAAAATCCCCAGAAAACCCTTGCTTCCTGTATTGTCTTTGGCTGAATACATCAAAAGAGAAAAGCCCTCTGTTGTCATATCATTTTTGCACCATTCTAATGTAATTACTATCCTTGCCAAGATGGTCTCTAATCTTCCTGTCAAATGCATTATCAGTTTAAGAAACACTTTTTCGCGGGAGAAGAAGGACCCGTCGGAAATAATACCTCTGTTAACAAACATCTTATACAATAAAATAGATGTGATTGATGCGATAATTGTCCCGTCAAACGGCGTAAAAGCCGATTTTCTGAAAGTTTTTGACATTCCTCAGGAAAAGATAAAAGTCATACACAACCCTATCTGCCTTGAAGAGATACAGAAGAAACAAAAAGAAGAGATAACATTGCCGGACTGGTTAAACAAAAAGGAGAGAGATTTTAGTATAGTTCTTGCCATAGGAAGATTGGTCCCACAAAAGTCATTTGAAGATTTGATAATCGCCTTCTTTGCGGTAAGGCAAAAAAGAAAAGCAAAACTCATAATCCTTGGCGAAGGTATAGAGAGGGAACGGTTAGAAGACAGAATAAAATCCCTTAAATTGGAAGAGGATGTTCTCCTACCTGGTTTTGTGGATAATCCCTATCCATATATGGCAAAGGCGGATGTCTTTGTTCTTGCGTCCAAATATGAAGGATTTTCAAATGTGATATTGGACGCTCTGGCTTGCGGGGTTTCGGTGGTAAGCGCTGACTGTCCAGGGGGGCTTAAGGAGATATCGGAGAATGAAAAATACGGAAAACTGGTACCGGTAGGAGATATATTTGCAATGGCGCAAGCGATTGAAAAGGTGCTGGATTCTCCTTTTGATTCAAAGGATTTAATACAAAAAGCGGGGGAATTTGAGATTAAAAAAATAGCTGATAAATACCTGGAAGTCATGTTATGAAGGTTGCTTTTTGCGCGCATGACAGACCCGATTATGTCGGGGGACCTAATGCAGGACTGAAACGGTTATTGCCTATATTACGCTCTCTCGGTATTCAGTCCAGAGTGTTGTTTATTACCGACACTGCTCCTGAAAAATGTCCGACAGTCCTTGCGTTGCGTCAACAGGGCTTTGATTGTCCCGCAATCCAAAACCCGCTTTATACCGAAAAAACAATACGCTGGATTTTAGGGGAAGTTAAAAAAGACCCTCCCGATATCTTTATCCCCAATCTTGTTTTACCTGCCTTTTATGCCGCAAAATGGATTAAAAAAGCAGGTATTCCCACTGTAGGTGTTATGCGTTCAGATGAGGATTTTTATTACGGATTGCTTGACGAATTTGTTTACGGGGAAGAAGAATATCGGCTATCCGCTCTTATCTGTGTATCTAAATTTCTCCGGCAATCTGTTCTCAACAGAAAGCCAGAAAAAGTTATTATAAAACAGATTCCCTCCGGTTCAGTTATTCCGAAATTATCCGCCAGACCGCCGGCAGATAAACTGAAGATAGTGTATACAGGCAGATTGGTTGAGGAACAAAAACGCATATCAGATTTAACATTTGCTTTTTGCAGGGCAGTGAGCGAGGTGCCGGGAACGGAAGCCACTATTTATGGGGACGGACCTTCTACCCCTGCGGTAAGAGAAATCATTGAACAAGAAGGGAAGGGGCTCTTTGTCTCTTATGCAGGCAGGGTGGATAGCGATGCAATTCAGCAACACCTGCTTGAACATCACGTTGTTGTGTTGCTCTCTGATTATGAAGGATTACCGGGAAGTTTTATGGAAGCGATGGCTTGCGGACTGGTTCCTGTGTCTTTGAATACACGGAGCGGGATACCCGAACTGGTAATAGACGGAGTTACAGGATTGCTCGTTAATGACAGGGGTGATGACTTTGTCTCTGCTATCAGAAAACTGAAAAATGATACTGAACTTTGGCAGAGGTTATCTCTATCGGCAAGAAACAAAATAGAAAAGGAGTATTCTGTTGAGTTATGCGCTGAAAAATGGATGGAACTCTTCCAAGAGTTAAAGAGCGGGGTGAAACCGTATTTAAATATAAGTATTCCTTTGAGAATAGTTTTGCCGCCTGTCCATTCTGGTTTGGCTAAAGAGGACAATAGAACACCTTCGCTATTATTGAAAATTTTAAGAATATCCAGAAAATATGCGGGCAAAGTAAAAAGGAGAATATTACAAAAATGAGGGTGGCCTTTTTATTAGGCGCTTTTCCAGTTATATCAGAGACCTTTATTTTAAATCAGATAACAGGACTGCTTGATTTAGGGGTTGATGTTGAGGTTTTTACTTTATGCATCTCAAAAGAAAAAAAGGTTCATCCTGATATAGAAAAATACCGACTAATATCTCAAGTTCACTCTCTAAAGATTCCTAAAAACGCTTTATACCGCAGAATAAAAGTCCTTTTTCTATTGTTTTGTAATATCAAACACAGCGCGCTCTTATTAAAAACCCTTTTTAATATCTACAGGCAGAGAAAAACACCTTTAATTCAACAGAGAGGGCGCCTGCTTAAATCCTTTTATTTTTTCCT
>JAAYXZ010000153.1 GCA_012515635.1 Elusimicrobiota bacterium | reverse complement strand
TTTAGCCAAGTCCACTATCTCCGGCTCACAGGAGGCAAACTCTATTACCGTTTCCCCTTCAGCCAATGTTGCCGCACTCATCACATTTGCAGTTGCAAGAACACTGGAACCAAAATTACCGCCGAGAAAGACGGTCGTTCCTTTTAATTTTTTTACCCGGCTCTGTATGTATCCTTCCTCAGTAGTTATACTCACCCCGAGTTTTTTCAGTCCTTTAATATGTAAGTCAATAGGTCTTGTTCCTATTACGCAACCCCCGGGCATGGAAAACTTTGCTTTTCCATATTTTGCAAGAAGCGGTCCGAACAAACTTATAGAGCCGCGCATTGTGCTTACAAACTCATACGGGGCAGTATATTTATTTATGCTTGAAGCGTCTATTTCAAGGGTATTATTTTCGTATTTCACATACGCCCCAAGATACTCAAGTATTTTTATCAGTGTTCTGATATCCTTGACCTCAGGAACATTGTGAAGAACCGTTCTGCCATTTCCAAGTATCGCAGCAGATATTATGGGCAGAGCTGCATTTTTAGAACCTGCTATCTCTATAGTCCCGTTTAGTTTTTTTCCGCCTGTTACAATAAATTTTTCCATATTTCCTCTTTTTATATCTTAGAATTTTAACATTTTAGGGGGAGTTCCGTCAACCTTATTTTTTATGAAAAACGGCTATCCTTTCAATCCCTGCAAAGTCCTTTTCAATAGTTAACAAATCCAAAGAAGACCGCATTTTTTTAATATCTTTGCCTTGTTTATCCCCTATCTCCATTAGTAAAAAACCATTGCTGTACAAAAACATATCCGCTCTTTCTATGATTTTTTTTATTATATTAAGACCGTCATCTCCCCCTGCAAGAGCCGTTATAGGTTCTCTGCCGACCTCTCTGTCAAGGGAAGATATTTCAAAATTGGGAATATAAGGAGGGTTGCTCAATATCATATGAAATTTGTTTATCCGTGGAGGAAAGATATCCGTCTGTAAGAATTTTATCCTGCTTTTAACCCTGTTGGTTTTGGCGTTATAATTGGCTATTTTAATAGCATTTTCAGAGATATCCGTTGCTATGGCATAACAGGTTTTTATCTCTCTCAGCAAAGAGATAGCTATATTTCCGCTGCCTGTTCCAATATCAAGTATTTTTATCCTGCTTAAAGATGTTAAGCATCTCTTATAAATTTCAACCGCTTTTTCAATAAGAATCTCTGTCTCAGGCCTGGGAATAAACACCCCTTCCTCTATGAAAAAATTATATCCATAAAAATTAACTGTTTTTAAAAGATATTGTAGCGGGATATGCTTGCCCCTCTCTTTCAAAATTTTATTGTATGCTGTAATAATTGTCGGAGAGACAGGCAGGTTCTCTGTATAGATATAATAACAGGGTTTATTTAAGATATGGGATAAAATAATCTCCGCATTCCTACGCGGTTCTTTTATACCGTGGTTCTCTAAAAAGATAATCCCCGATTCAAGCAGTTCTCTCAAAAACACTTTTTTCACTTACCTGCTGAGAGTTCTGGTAAATGATGAGAGCGCATTTGCCGCCGCTTTTCTAATCTCAGGAAATTCTCCCTCTTCACTCATAAACTCAAGCAAACCCTGCAATTTCGGGTCAGGTTTTTGGGCAAGATATTCACCTAAAACCTCTATTATTCCGACGCGGAGTTCTATCTCTTCTTTCTGTACTGGCTGTTGATAATTCTGCCAGAGTCGGTTAAGAAGGGTCTGTATGTCTTTAAAATCCCCCAAACGCGCAAGAGTTAGAGAATAAAGCGTTTTCTCGCTTTCAACTCCGTATTCGTTCCATGCCGTTGCTATAAGAGGAAGAGATTGTTTATCTCTCATACTTCCTAATGTGCTGATAAGTTTCAACGCAAAGGTGTTCTCACTCTTTTCTTCATTGCTCCCTTCGTAGCGGGACATATATCCTACAGGCATACCGTCCATACCATAGGAGCTGGCATGCTGCATATCTGGTCTTTGCGCAGCTGGGGGAATACTTTGTCCTTGAGCGAATGGAGGTCTGCCTTGTTCTTGAGCATAAGGAGGCATACCCTGTCTTGCTGATGCGCCCATACTCCTCTCTCTCTCTTCTTTTGACATCAAGAGTCTCTCATATTTACTTTTCTCTTCCTGTAAAGAGATCAACTGGTCGTTTACTTTCATAAGTTCTTCTGTTTTTTGCCTTCTTGACTCCTCCACCCTCTGGGCTTCAGCTTCCATCCTCTCCCTCTCCTGCGCAGAGAAAGCCCCTCCCCTGCTTCCATATCCTTGTTCTCCACGCTCTTCTCTGTACAGTTCAGTCCGTTTTGTCTGTAATGCATTTATATCTTCGTTTAATTTACTGATTTTAGACCTTGCCTCAACTTTCCTTTCTTCTCTGCCTTTCAATAAGTTAGTCAGCGCATCCCTTAAAACACCCTTTATCTCTTCTGACCTGTTTTTCGCTATACTATCAAGAACTGTGTTTTTTATGTCATATGTCTCTTTGTCATCCTGTATAATTTTGATAGCCGTAATAATAGATTCAGATGTCTCTGTACGGCCAAGCGCAAGTATCACATTCTTTCTTATTTGAAGGTCTTTTTCATTGCTCGCTATATCTATCATATCCCCTAAAACAGTCAACAGTTCCGCCTGCTCATAGAGCGGTAAAAGAGCGGATGACTGCTGTCTGTTTGTCTCTGTCCCAAACTGTATCCGTCTTATAATCTGTCCTATAGCATCTCTTTTCTCTCTCATGTCAATTCTCTCGCGGGACACTCCTGTCAATTCAGAGGAAAAAGCGTCTCTTGAATCCATTGTGCGTTCTGTTCTTTGCTGTTCTTGTTGTCTCCTTATCTCTTCTTCTGTCATTCTTGCCCATCTCTGCAACATCTCTCTGCTCTCCTGTTGCGCCAAAATAGATTCCTTCAGTTTTTGCGCGGATTTACCTACCGATGAAGAATAAGTAATCTCTATAACCTTGTTTAACGAATTAATTGCTTCCTGATAATTGCCTTGCGATTCATATACAATGGCTATGGAATAGTAAAAATCAGGATTGTTTGAATCTATAGCTATTGCTTTTTGATAGTTATCAATCGCCTCTTTCTTTTTGCCTATAGCATAATTTGCTTCGCCCAAATAATAATACACGTATGGGTCCGATGGATTTATATCACGGGCTTTTTCCAATACTTGGATGGACTCCAAAAACTTTTTCTGGTTTAGCAGTATCATGCCATCATTGATTAGACCTATTTCGTCAGCCGATAAGAAAGAAAAACAGATGACAGACAACATTAAACTAACAAATATTTTTCTCATTGTATTTGTCTCCTTAATGTTTGTATGAGTTCGTTCATATCCCCTTCCATGATTTTATCAAGATTATAAAGTGTTAATCCGATTCTGTGGTCTGTAAGGCGATTCTGAGGAAAGTTATATGTCCTTATTTTCTCGCTTCGCTCACCGCCT
>JAAYXZ010000019.1 GCA_012515635.1 Elusimicrobiota bacterium | reverse complement strand
GTCAACGGATATGCAGGATTTCCTCTGGCAGATTCAAAACGAAGGATTCTTTGCCCAACTTATGCAAGAAAAAGAGATGGTCGGCCAACTAAAACATGGACTAAACCTTTTCACTTCTGCCACAACCCAACTAACAGAATCTTCCGAAAGAATCAACGAAGTAACGTTTAACATCAATAAAATAGTTGCGGATGTAGAAAAAGGCAAAGGGACCACAGGAAAACTGCTCAGAGATGATGAATTATACAATAATCTAAACGATTTTGTAAAAGACATAAAAGCGCACCCATGGAAACTGTTGATAAGAAGATAAGCAATGAAAAAAGAGAGAAAGAATATATTTTCTTGTTCTGAATGCGGATACCAGTCGGTAAGATGGTTAGGCAGATGCCCTGACTGCGGCGGCTGGAACACCTTCATTGAAGAAATAATCCGCGGCAAAAAAACTCTTATCGCCTCCACAGCCCCCGTCCCGGAACAGATTACATCAATAAAAACTGAGTCCGTTGTAAGAAAACGGACAGGGATAAACGAGTTTGACAGAGTAATCGGCGGCGGTATTGTCCCCGGTAGTTTGGTCCTTCTGGCGGGAGAGCCGGGAGTCGGTAAATCCACTCTTATGTTAAACTTAGCCGGCAGAATCGCCATGGAGACAAACAAGGTGCTTTATGTCAGCGCGGAAGAGTCAAAAAACCAGATAAAGATGCGGGCGCAACGATTAGGGGCTTTATCAGAGAACCTTTATATCCTTTCCACAACAGAGATGCCCTCTATCAAACACAGCATAGACACCCTTCGTCCCGACTATGTCATCGTGGACTCCATACAAACTGTCTTTGACCCTGAACTTCCCGCTATTCCCGGCTCTGTAAGCCAGGTAAGAGAAAGCGCCGGGTTTTTTCTTGCCAACGCAAAAGAGAACGGATACTCAATATTCCTTGTAGGACACATCACAAAGGAAGGAATAATAGCAGGACCAAAAGTTCTTGAACATATAGTTGATGTTGTTTTAAGTGTTGAGGGAGAGATAAAATCGAACTTACGGATTTTAAGGGCAACAAAAAACAGGTTTGGCTCCACAATGGAGATAGGCGTATTTTCTATGGAAGAGAACGGATTAAAGGAGATTCCCGAAGCATCCGCTATCTTTCTCCCCGATTCCCAAAAACCTCTCCCCGGCGCTGTTATTTTCCCCTCTCAAGAAGGTTCCCGAACCATCTTGGCAGAGATACAATGCCTTGTAACACCTACCTATTATGGAATCCCTAAACGGTCTGTAACAGGGCTGGACTATAACAGAATCTCTATGATTACAGCAGTGATTGAGAAAAAATTGAAGTTTAACCTCAGCGCCTATGATGTATTTTTTAATACTGGCGGCGGCATCAAAATCCTTGAACCGGCCGCAGACCTTGCCATTGCTCTCTCCTGTATCTCCTCTCTCAAAGACAAATCGCCAATGGAGCAATGTGTAATAGCGGGAGAGATAGCGCTGACAGGAGAGATAAGACCGGTCAACCACATACACCAGCGAATAAAAGAGGCAATACGGTTAGGATATACGAAAGCAATCATCCCCGACAAAAACCTAAAAGATATAAAAGAACTGAAAATAAAGCAATACCCCGTAAAATGGCTAAAGGACGCAGTCCATACGCTTCTCTCTTTATAAAAAACCGTCTCCTTCTTTTTTGCTTACTCCGTATCAAAACAAGGTATTTACCTTTTATCTGTTCTGATATACAATATTTGTTATAGAGTAGCGAGAGATTTTACAAAAAACATCTTCTCCATTCTATTGCTTTATACAAAGGGAGAGAAAATGGGCATCTATATTATTCGTAGTTTTTTTATCATATTAGGCACTTTAACAGGTCTTTATATTGCTCCCAACACACGTTTAATGGGCGCTTTAACCGGTTTGGGAGGTTCCCTTTTGATTGTAGGGATTGAGATACTTATTGAGAAAATCCCGTTAAAGAAACTTCTACTCGCCATAGGCGGGCTGTTGGTCGGACTTATAACCGCTATTCTGCTTGCAAGTTTTGTCCTTCTTATTCCGGTAAGCGAGCCAAGAACCATCATTTATATACGGTTTACCCTGTATTTCGCCTTCACTTATTTAGGGATAATGATAGGGTTGAAGGGCGTTGAAGAACTTGGATTTATATTCCCTTTCCTGAGAGGAGTCAAAGAACCGGAACGTCTTTTGGTGGTTGACACAAGCGTTCTTATAGACGGACGCATCTATGAACTTGCGCAAGGCGGTTTTCTGGACAACATTATTATCATTCCAAAGTTTGTAATACAAGAACTGCAAGGTCTTGCCGATAGCGCGGGAGATATGAAGCGACAACGCGGACGCAGAGGTCTTGAGGTATTGCAACACCTGAGAAGCAACCCTAATATGGATGTAAACATCTATGATATTGACTACCCCGACATTGAAGCCGTGGACGCCAAACTTGTAAAACTGGCAATCGACATAGGCGCTAATCTGCTTACCAACGACTCAAACCTTGCAAAAGTGGCTGAGGTGCAAAACATAAAGGTTCTCAATCTCAATATACTCGCAACACTGATGAGGCCCAACCTGATGAGCGGCGAAGAGATACCTCTAAAAATAATCAAGGAAGGCAAAGAGGCAGGACAGGGTATAGGATACCTTGAAGACGGCACAATGGTAATTGTTGAGGGTGGAACAAAATATTTAGGCAAAATTATCAACATCATTATTGACAGCGCCCTACAAACATCCACAGGAAGAATTATCTTTGCTAAAATAAAATGATATCAGCAATACTCGCCGGCGGAGGCAGAGGCAGCCGAAGTGGAGATACACCAAAGGCATTTATCAATATAGGCGAAGGACCTCTCCTCTATTATTCTCTTGAAATGTTTAATAAAAAAGTTGACGAGATTGTCCTTGTTCTTCCTACGGAGTATGTTGAACAATGGAAAGAAAAATTAAAACAGGAATACAAAAACATCGCAGTAATACCGGGCGGAACGCACAGGCAGGACTCTGTGCAAGCGGGACTAAACGCATTGAAATCGTATGGAGGGATTATAATCATACACGACATTGCCAGACCGCTATTCTCCGAAGAGTTGCTCCTTAGAGTAATAGAGGGAGCCGAAACACACGGAGCCGCTGTCCCTTATGTTGAATCGCAAGACACCTTAAAAGAACGGGAAAGCGATTTTGTCAAACAGACGCCCGACAGAGACCGCCTTGTATGCATACAGACACCTCAAGCATTTACGGCGGACATAATAAGAGATGCTTACGCCAAAGCATATAAAGAGAACTTTTATGGAACCGATGACGCCTCTCTGGTTGAACGAGCAGGAGGAAAAGTATATCTTGTAAAAGGGGAAAGGGAGAATCTCAAGATAACCTACCCTATGGATATTACACTCGCAAAGGAGATAATAAAAAAATGGAAAAAGGCGGAATAACCTACCCTGAAGGATTTTATGCATCCGCTGTTCACAGCGGTATAAAGCAACTGGAAAAAAAGGACCTTTCCCTTATATTATCCAAATCCCCTTGTGTGGCAGCAGGAACTTTCACAACAAACCAGTTCAAATCATATAGTTTAATCTGGTCATTGAAGAACATCAATAACCCTATTAACGCCGTCCTGATAAACAGCGGAAACGCAAACACCTGCAACGGCAAAGAGAATTACCAACACACCGAATTATTAGCCAAAGAACTCTCTGTTATCATAGAGAAAGACACATCCTCTATCCTTATTGCTTCAACAGGCATCATAGGCAAACCTCTCCCCCATACAAGCATTTTAAAAGCCATGCCGGAACTGGTAAAAACCCTCAGTCCTGCCAACCATACACTCGCCGCAGAAGGAATAATCACCACCGATACTATTTTAAAACAGTTTCATACCTCCACAGGAATTAAAGGCAAACATAAAGAGGTCGCTATCGGCGGAATGGCAAAAGGAGCAGGCATGATAAATCCCTGCATGGCAACAATGCTCTGCTTCATAACCACAGACGCTGTCATAGAAAGAGATGCTTTACAGAACGCCTTGAAAGAAGCCGTTGAAAAATCATTCAATATGGTTACCGTTGATAATGATACAAGCACAAACGATATGGCGCTATGCCTTGCAAACGGAGAGGCAAAGAACAAGACCATCCGAACAGGAACAGACGAATACAACCAGTTTCTCTCCGCCCTCCAAACCACCTGCGCAGAACTTGCAAAGATGATTGCCTCCGACGGAGAGGGAGCCACAAAACTGATAGAGGTTACAGTAAAGGGCGGATGGAGCATAAAGGACGCAAAAAGAGTGGCTAAACGGATTGCCGGTTCAAATCTGTTCAAATCAGCAGTATATGGCGCTTACCCCAATTGGGGCAGAATCCTCGCCGCCGCGGGCTCTGTCAACGCCAAAATAGATGTAAACAACACTGCGGTCTCTCTTTGCGGAGTAAGGGTTTATAAAGGGGCTCCCTTGAGGTATGACGAGAAAAAACTTCAAGAAACAATGAAGTCCGTAAAAAAAATAACCGTTGAAGTGGATATCAAAAAAGGCGATTTTTGCGCTACTGCGTGGGGATGCGACCTTACAGAAGATTATGTAAAAATAAACAAGGAGTAGATTCGTGATATCAAAGATGAAAAAGTTTTATCTTTTCTTTACAGGAGACCCCTCTGACTTCCTCAGAGAACTTCAAAGAGAAGGATATGTGGAGATAACCCACCTGCCGGAGACGCTCGGATTCAATAACACGTTCGCTTCAGGGGACGAGCCGGAAGAAAACCTAAAAAAAATTGAGTTCCTCAAAGAGACCGTCAATAAGGTTGAAGGAAAGAGTTTTTCAGGAAAAATCATACTCAACGCACAAGAGGAAGAAGAGATTATCAAAGGATTCCCGCTGGATGCAACCTATAAGAAATTTTATCAGATATCAAGGGATATAGAACAACGGAACAAAATACAAGAAAAACTATCAAGCATAAGAAAGGAACTGTCTCTGATAAAGGATATTCCCGTTATACCGCAGGAACTCTTCTCAATGAAACTATTTTCTTTCTCTCTCTTTCTTTTGCCTGTAAAACGGAAAAGTCCTGACAACATCCTCAGTTTTAAGGTTGAAGAGGCAGGACAACACGGGCAGGCATCGCTTTATCTTATTATTTTCCCTATTGAAAAAAAGAACGACATAATACGCCACATAGAAGATATCAACGGAACGATATTACAAATAAAACGATGGAACCGCTTCCCTTCGGATATCCTGAAAAAAATCACGCAATTAGAAGAGAATAACCAAACAAGGATAAAAGAACTGCATACCCGCTTAAAAGAAATATCCTCTATGAAATACCCGATTTTTGTATTCTACGATTATGCCCTCTCCGTTTTACAGTATTTAAAAGCAAGAAAAAACACAGGAATCTCAAAATTTGTAAAGGGCCTTCGCGGCTGGATAAAGGAGCATGACGTTCCCCGCATAGAATCTCTTCTGAACACATTTCTTCCTGACGGATACCTCTATCTTTCAAACCCCGACGCTAACGACGAGATTCCCATAGCGCTTGAAAACAAACGGGGCATAGAACCATTTGAAGTAGTAACCGACCTATATGGAAAACCTGTTTATAATAACCTGGACCCCTCTCCGCACCTCTCTGTTTTTTTCCTGTTATCTTTTGCTTTTTGTATTACAGACGCCGCTTATGGCATTATTCTTATTATAGCGTCCCTTCTCCTCATGAAAAAATTCAAATACGCGCCCGGCATTATAAAATTTTCCCGCCTTATCCTTTACAGCGGTATCGCAACAATATTTATGGGAGTTATTACAGGCAGTTGGTTTGGAGATATGCTCTCACGGATACCAGCCGGCTCCCTCCCTGTGGAAACCCTTAAAAAACTTGTTATATTAAATCCCCTTGAAGGAGGAAACTCCGCATTTATCTTTCTCGGATGGGCTTTAATTTTAGGATACATCCAGATTATATGGGGCTTATATCTCAACCTTTCAACATCCTTGAAACATCATGGCTTCAAGAACTCCGGAGAGCCATTCTCTCTCCTTATAATACAGGTTCTTGTCGCCCTGATAATCGTTGCCCTCGTTACATCCAAAAACACCCTTATCTTGCCATTGTCCTCTATACTTGTCTTCTTTTTTATATATCTGATGATACTAACAGGAATGACGCAAAAAGGGTTTTTTATGCGGATATTCTGGGCTGTATATAGCGCATATAGCGTAATAGCCAGCAATTTACTGGGAGACATTCTGAGTTATAGCCGCCTTTTCGGGCTTGGCCTTACAACTGCGGTATTAGGGTTTGTAATAAACGAAATGGCTTTCCTGTTAACAGGCATTCCGATTGTAGGGTATATCATTGCCGCTATCCTGTTTATAGTTGGTCATATGGCAAACTTAGGGATTAACCTTTTGGGAGGATATGTTCATACAAGCCGTTTACAATATCTTGAATTTTTCACAAAGTTTTTTGAAGGCGGCGGAAGGCCTTTCTCCCCTCTGGCAGAACCCCGCAAATATACCTTGATAAAATAAAACAGGTTGATTTTTATGTCTATAATGGTAAAATAAAAGAGTAACACCAATCGTTCCTTTATGGAGCAAAGGAGGCAGATATGCAAGGCGGATATGCGCCTGTCACAGATATAGTGCAGCGATTCTGGAATGGGTTGTCAATTTTATTCAGCGCTTTCATCGTATTCGTCATTGGTTGGATAGTGGCGAAATTCTTACACCTTATTATAACAAAACTATTCAAATTTTTGCAGGTTGACAAACTATCGGAAGATGCCGGTCTTAAAGCAATGTTAGAGAAAGGGAATATAACCAAAGATGTCTCTGAACTTATCGGTATGGCTGTTTATTGGATAGTAATGCTGGTAGTAGTTTTTATTTCAGTCAATTTTGCCGGTATTGATATCCCGGATTCTGTAGTAGATGGATTGCTTGCTTTTATTCCCAATTTTATTTTAGGGCTTCTGATATTCCTTTTCTCCTTCTTTCTTGGCAACTTTTTCAGCGGCATTGTCCGAACATCCGCAGGCAATATCGGCATCCAGAAAGCATCCACATTAGGCAAACTCACACAGATTGCCATTGTTGTATTCGGAACTGTGATAGCATTACAGCAGATAGGAATAGCCGGAGCGTTCATTGGTAATGTCTTTATTATCCTTCTTGCGGCAGTTGCTTTTGGACTTGCGCTCGCCTTTGCTTTAGGAGCAAAAGACATCATAAAAGAATATCTTGAGGATTTTTTAAAGAAGAAAGACGACACTACAACAAAAGAATAAAACATTTTCAGGGCGCATAGCTCAAGGGCAGAGCACCGTGCTGATAACGCGGGGGTTCGTGGTTCGAATCCACGTGCGCCCAATTCTCTAATACCACAATGACCTTTACCTGCAGAGCCCCAAAGTAATCTCTTTTACAAGTTTTTGGATGGCTCTTTCAACAGCGGGGGATATCTCCTCGGAGAGAGACACCTTTACTGGCTGAACTCCTATAATCCTGCATTCTGCCCCTGTCTCTTTCTGCAGATTCTCTAAAATTAACGCCAACGAAAAGCCGTGAGTGGATATTGTGGTCTCCTCTATCTCTCCGCATCCCATTATTTTTATATCCCCTGCCTTACCTTGAAAATCCACAGCATCTATAACTACAACGGTATCCGGCTTAAACCGCTTGATTACGCCGACATAATTCTCCACAGCATTCCCAGCATCAATGATTTTTATATTCTTTCTTTTCACGGTCTTGCTAAGTAGTTCCGCCACAAGAGAACCGACGGCATCATCCGCCTTCATTCTATCTCCTATCCCCATAATTGCCACTCTTCCTTTTAATTCAAGAGATGCTATATCCTTCAACCCCGCGCGTTGCTTACACAGCAAATCAGAGAACTCCTCTATCCAAGCGGAGAATCCTTCGCCGCTCTTGACAGAGAGCGGAAATAATTTACAGCACGATACCTCGCCGAGATATCTCTTGAAACGCTTAATATCAAAATCCGCATACGGCAAAAAATCCATTTTATTTAGGATGCATATATCCGCCGTCTTAAACATCATAGGATATTTTAGCGGTTTATCCTCCCCTTCAGGCACGCTTGCTATCACCACATTCAATAAGGCGCCTATATCAAATTCCGCGGGACACACAAGATTGCCTACATTCTCAACAAAGACAACATCCGCCTCTTTTAACGGAAGCGCCGCTAACCCTTTTTTGACCATCAAAGCATCCAAATGACAAGCCCCGCCTGTATTTATCTGGATAACGGGTATCTCCAACCTTACAAGTCGTTCAGCATCCAAAGCGCCTTTTATGTCCCCTTCTATCACGGCAAAAGAAAGACTGCTTTTAAGTTGGGCTATGGTTTTTTCCAAGACAGATGTCTTACCTGCGCCAGGCGACCCCATAACGTTAATAGCAACAGTATTCATCTCTCTTAATAAAGAACGGTTTTCCCCTGCAATCTTATCATTCTCTTCAAATATACTCGCTCCTACCTCTATTACCTGTATTTTTTTCATTTATTCACACCTCTATCTCTACATCATCAAGGATAAACTCCTTAGATGACGGGTTATCAGTTCTCCTGATATAAATCTTCGCATCTTTATACGCATCCTGCCCTTTTGTAAGAGCAGAAAAAGTAAAATTAATATTGTCTTCGTCAAGACAACTGAAAGGATTTACAGTAAGGTTTATCTTAAGAAAGGACTTTATCGCTCTTTCTTTGCGTAGTTTTTCAAGTATTTTTAACAGATTTTGGACCACTGAAAGTTCATGCATCGTATTATACTTTTACCACACTATTTACTTTTCTGCCTCTTTATTCTATATCGCTATCCACAGTAGGCCGCGGCTTTGCCGGATATATTTTTTCATCGCCCGGCTTTTCCCAAAACTTGATTCCTGAAATATCCGCCGCCTTTGCAAGCGCATGCGCCGAGGTAGGTGAGTTAAGAAATAAAAAGACCAAGGATATCAACGCCTTCATCCCTATAGCAGAAAACCCTGTTTTGGCCAGCGCGGCTAAGAGAATGCTGCCAGTCCCAAGTGTTACGCATTTTGTAGATGCCTGCAGACGGCAATACACATCAGGCATTCTCAGAAGCCCCACACAACCAAGAAAAACAAAACACAGCCCGATGGACATAAGAACATAAAAAAGGAGATCAATCATTTAAGTTCCTCCCCTCCAAAAATTTTGCCAGAGTTAAAGTGCTTACAAACCCTATAATAGCCCAAGCAATGGCTATACTCATATACCATTCGGAACCGGTAGACAACGATAGCAACACACAAAAAATAATCATAATAATACCGAGAATATCTATACCCACCATCCTGTCCGCCGCCCTTGGACCCCGGAATATCCTATATACGCACATCGCCACACACAAGGTTAGAAACGAAAATAAAAGAATCATTCAAAGACCTCCTTCAATATGCTTTGTAAGTTTCCGCATATCATCTCTTCCGCCTCTACAGGGTCTGTAGTCCCTACATATATCCAGTGAATAAGAAGAGTATCCTCTGTTATGTCTAATGTGAATGTTCCCGGCGCCAATGTAATGGCATTCGCCAATATCAACCTTCCCAACGGCGATTTGAGACGCAAAGATATCTTTACCACTCCCGGCTTGATAGGCGGTCCGGGACTTAAAATACGGTATGCCATCACAAAGTTTGCTTTTATCATCTGATACAGGAAAACAAAAAGAAACTTTATGAAAATAATGTATCTTCTTATCTGAAAAGTATGTTTAGGATGATAGGGAAACTCTTTCCCATAAAGGAGCGTAATAAAGAGAGCGGACAATATGCCTGCAATATAACTCCCCAAGTCATTACTCCATGTCATTAATTTCCAGATTCCGAACAACAAAATAAAAACTAAAAGTTGATTCATCTGTTATCCCCTATCGTAATATCTACATAGGAAAAGTTTTCCATCACAGCAACAGCTTTATCCAACGTATGTTCTCTTATCCCCGGGACCAGCAATACCCCCGACACAAAGACCATAAATGCCAGAATACCCATAGGAACCAGCAATGTCTTCGGCGCCTCTTTTTTTACAGGGGACTCTGTTAAATTGCAATATACCGTCCGTTGCAATTTAAGAAAATACCCCAAAGTAATTACAGCCACAACAATACACAGTACCGCTATGCCTGTATAGCCGGCCTTAACCGCCGCTATAATAATAATAAGTTTACTCCAAAAATTACCCATAGGCGGCACCCCTGCTATGCCTAACATACCGGTGCTTCCAAAAAGAGTGGTAACAGGCATGGTGTCGTTTAACCCTTTCAAGTCATCTGATTCCACTGTCCCGCGCACATACTCCACCGCTCCTATATTCAAAAACAAAAGGGCTTTGGAGAAGGCATGGGCAACAAAGTGCATAAGAACCCCCAAACTCCCCAAATATCCGCCGATACCCAACCCCACAGCACAATACCCAATCTGGCTTATGGTGGAATACGCATAAAGGCGCTTTATGTTTTTTTGCCCGTATGCCATCAGTCCCCCAAAGACCATTGAGAGCGCGCCGAACAACAAAAGCAATATACGTATCTGGGGCAGGTTCGTAAAGATATTTGCGGTAACGCGTATTATCACATAAAGCCCCGCAACCTTCACAAACATCCCTGAAAGCACGGCAGAGACGGGAGCAGGGGCCATAGAGTGAGCATCGGGAAGCCATGAATGAAAAGGAACCAAAGCGGCTTTCAGCGCAAATCCGGCAAGCAGAAGCCCCGCAAGAAACCACAGATGCACAGGTGTAAGCCCTGCCGACGCATCCATAAACCGGGCTATATTCAAAGTCCCGGTAAACCCGTAAATGAGCGCAATAGCAAAAAGTATCATTGTAGTCGCAATAAAACTCATCACGGTATATTTTATTGCGGCCTCAAGTTCCTCCGCCCTCAGCCCAAAGGCAACAAGCATAAATGACGCTACCGAAGCAACTTCAAGAAAGACATAGATATTGAATATATCCATACTTATAAGTATGCCGTTCATACCTGCAAGCATAATTAGAAACAGGACATAAAAATAAGGTGTCCATGTATATTTTTTCATATAGACCGCAGAGTAAATCGTTACAAGCAAAGCAATAACATTTGTCATTATCAGAAAGAGCGCGGATAGAGGGTCAAGCATAAGAGCAATACCCAACGGTCTCTCCCATCCGCCTGCAAAATACAGAATGCTTCCGTTAGTAAACACCTCTATACCTAAAAGAACGGATGTTATCGCGGATAACGCCACAAAAGAGATAGCCGCTGCTCCTGCAACGGTTTCATTTTCTCTCCATAAAAGGGAGATGAGAAATGCCCCTCCCAAATATATCGCCATAGTAAGAGTAATAAGATGGTTCATCCCTTTAATCTCCTTATCTTATCTATATCAAATGTCCCGTATTTTTCAAAAAGCCGTATGGCAAGCGCTGCAAGAAACGCCACAAACGCAAGGTCTATAACTATTGATGTAAGAACAAGCGCTTGCGGCAACGGGTCAACAGCTTTTTCCAGAAAATAGGCAAACGACATATCCTCTGTCAGAATGGGCGCTATACCGTCCCATTTATACCCCAGCAGAACAAACAGCAGATTGGATGCATACCCTACAATATTCATACCTATAATAATTTTTATAATGTTCTTCTTCGCAATCATCCCATACAACCCTATGAAAAACATCAGCGCAATAAGAATATATAAAATCATCGTTTTCTCTCCCCGCTTTGCTTATATTGAAACCCGTCTTTGGTCCGTATCAACCGCGCTTTAGAGATAACGGCTATGGCTATAAAAAGAGCGGCAACAACCTTCAACCCTATCATTATATTGCTGATAATTATAGTCCCGGAACTCCAAAGATGAAAGATGTGTCCTTTAGGAAGAAAATTATAAAAGAACGCACCACCTGTGAACCCGAGCAACGCAACAGCAAGAAACCCTAAAGCGCCTATACTATCAAGCGCTTTTGCAACATTAACAGGCAGAATCCTGAAAGCATAATCTGTTCCGAAGGCAAGCACCAGCAAAACAAATCCACCCGTAAGAATCACGCCTCCCGCAAACCCGCCGCCCGGCGTTATATGCCCATAAAGGATAAGAGAGATACCATACAGCACAATAAAGGGGAACACCATTTTCGCCACACTTTGAACTATTTCACTCATCCCCTTTTTTTTCATCTTTCCTCCCTCTCCTTCGTAAAAGGACAACAACCCCTGCCACAGCGACAAAGATAACCGTTGCCTCCCCCAATGTGTCATAACCCCTAAAGTCCAGAACAATAGAGGTAACAGCATTGGGAGCGCTCAGCAAACGAGACGATGATGCAAGATACTCTCCCCCCATTGTGATAACAGGCACGCCCAAAGGCCGCACTATATCGTTCCCGTATATGAAAAATATCATTAATAACAAAGCAAAAATAGCAAGCGTCAATATACCGTATAACCCTGAAGTCGTCATATCTGCTCTTGTCTCCCGCCGTATAATTGAAAGCAAAACTATCAAAGCAACAATCTCCACAAAAACCTGCACTATCGCTATATCCGGCGCACCTAAAAGCAAAAAGAGAATACTTAATATAAGCCCTGCTGTTCCCATAGAGACAACAGAAGAAGTCAAACTCCGCGCCGTAATAGCAATAACACAACCCGCCGCCATAAGAAGCATTAGCGCAGCCAACAGCCACTGATTGAGTATCATCTTCTTATAACCTCCATAATAATTATAAGCCCTGCAAAAAACCAGATAAGATATTTCGCTAAATATCCGTTCTGCAATAACCTCAACCGCTCCACCCACTTGCTCAGAAAAACACTCCCTTTCTCATATACGGCATTCACAGCATTAACCGTTGCGGCTCTGACACATTTTCCTATGCGGGGAAGGAACTGCAACCCCCTCCGGTATATATCAAGCATACCGCTGACTTCAGCGGAATAAAACCTCTTTAAGGGAGCAATATCTTTCACCGTTCCGTAAAAATGAGCCCCGTCAAAAGCGGTATCTTCCGCAGACAGAATTTCACCGCCCACAAAAACACTTGTCTTCCTTACGCCTTTTATCCATCTCCTGCTTAAAATAAAGATTACCGCTATAAAGCAAATGGCTAACCATCCATAAAAACTTGCCATTTTTATCAGTGATATATTCAACAACAGATATTCCCCTATAGATGGAAACAGAAACCTCTCCGTAACAAACCCGGGGAAAACCCCGAACAACAAGCACCCGACAGCAAGCAAGACCAACGGAATACTCATAAAAGGAGATTTTCCTACCGTTGGAACAGACACCTTCGCTTTACGAACACCCATAAAAGAGTCATTAAGCACTTTTATGAAAGAGGCGAGAGTCAACACACTCCCTAACAACGCCGCAACAAGCGCAAAGACAGAAAATCCTGTGTTTTTTGCAAGCAACGCCTGAAATATAATCCATTTTGACACAAACCCATTGAACGGCGGCACTCCCGATATAGAGAGAGCGGCAACAGTCATCACCCCGAAGGTCAACGGCAATTTACCTGCAAGTCCGCCATAATCCTCTAAGTTTCTTGACCCCGTCTCCTTAATTAGCACACCGGCGCCAAGGAAAAGCAAACTTTTAAATATTGCGTGATTTATCGCATGATACAGCGCCCCGACAAGCCCTATCTGAGTTCCGCAGGCAATACCAAGAAAGATATATCCTATCTGGCTTATGCTGTGATATGCAAGCAACCGCTTTATATCATGCTGGATAAGCGCCAAAAACACACCGCCCAAAAGCGTAATAACACCTATCACCATCATTATCGCATCCCAGCCCAGAGACCAGGATGGCTGAAATATTGCAAAATAAAACCTTATAAGCGTATAAATCCCTGTCTTGACCATAACCCCTGAAAACATCGCGGAGGCAGGAGTGGGAGCGGCCGTATATGCATCGGGAAGCCAAGTATGCAGAGGGAACAATCCCATCTTAACCCCTGTCCCTATCAAAACACAGGCAAAGAAGATGTGTTTCCACAGAATATTTAGTTCCACCATCCATGCCCCCAATATGCCAAAAAGAAGGAACATACTGCCGACACCTGTCATTACAATATACTTAAGTGAAGCCCTTCTTGACTCTTGTGTATCTTTAAAGAGAATAAGGAAAAAACTTGCGACAGTCATTATCTCCCAGTATATATACAACGCTATAAGCGAGTGGCTCAACACCACCCCAAACATACCGCCGAGAAAGAGAAACAACAGCCCGTCATATACAAAATTGGCTTCGGGGTTATACCACTGAGAATAAGAGATGCTGAAAAGCCCGATGAAAGATATCAGCGCCGCAAAGACAAGCCCAAGAATCTCCCCGCTGGAAAGGACATTGTAATTAATAAACATTGAATACAGGCATGCCCCAAGCGCTCCAATAGCCCCTATAAGAGATATCCATCTCCTTACATTTCTCCCCGCCCTCTTAAAAATAATATGGACAAGGGCTATCCCGAAACTTATAACCACAGGCAGAAACCATACATTTATATTCAACTTACTCCCTCCCGATACTTTGTTCTTTACAACACAAGCATAACGCCCAAGACCAGTGAAGAGGTTGCCAACAATACCGCCGCAACCCCCATAGGAGCGAAACCCTTTCTTTCGGTCTTTATCTCCATTCCGTCACCCATAAACACATTACTGAAAAGACGCATCATATACATAAGCGTCAACGCAGATGTCAGTATTGCAAACAACCCATAAAACACATGCCCTCCAACAAGCATCCCTGTAATTGTCTCCAGTTTCCCATAAAACCCGGGCAGCGGCGGAAAACCTGCAACAGAGAGCATGCTAAAAAGAAACGCGTAAGTAAGCAACGGGGCTTTTTTCATCAGTCCGCCCATCTGTTTTATATCCTTCGTCCCAAAAAATTTCTCTATTATCCCTGCGCAGAGAAACAGACACCCCTTACCTAAGGCATGCGCTACATAGAAAATCACTACCCCGCGCGTGGCAATCGGATTAAAAACCATAAGACCCGCCACCATAAACCCCAGTTGACTTACAGTAGAAAAAGCGAGAATCCTTTTAATATCCGTTTCTCTCATAGCGATAACCCCTGCGGCAAAACTACTCAAGAGCGCAAGATACCCCGCCCACATAACATTCCCTGACACAATTAATGTTGTTCCGAACAAACGCGCCAACCCATACACCCCTATCTTCACCAGAACAGCGGCATGCAAAAACGAAGTTACAGGCGTAGGAGCCACCGATGCGTCCGGCAACCATGTATGGAATGGGAGTGTAGCCGACTTTGTCAAGACCCCAAGAAAAACCAGAGCAAAAACAAACGGGGACACCTGCATATTCATTATCTGCGAGATGCTCATAGACCCTGTAATAATATATATATACGCAAACCCCAAAAGCATAAAACCCGCTCCGGCAGAGGTTATCAGAAACGCCTTATCCGCTTTAAGAAGATGCTCATCTTTTCTATAAAACCCAATCAATCTCCACGAACACAACCCTGCCAGTTCCCAGAAAAAATATAAGGAGATAAGATTATCAGAGAAGACAACCCCCATCATGCTCCCCACAAAGACAAGCCCCCAGAAAGCAAATTTTTGCTGTTCACGAGGCGCCTCTTCCGCAAAATAACCTACCGCAAAAAGATATATGAAAACACCGATAAAAACAGATGTTATCCCGAACACAAAACTTAACGGGTCAGCGACAAAAAATATGTTTTTTATCACGAGATATAAGACCTTGGAGGAGAATACAGGCGCCGCAATAACACCGCAGAGCGTAAGTTGCGCTAACAGAAACAACATCCCTGCCTTAATCGCAACCCTTACAGGCAAAAGTTTTACTGCAAACGCCGCTAAAAACGGCGTTGCAATTATCCAAAATAATATGTTATTCAAGAACATTTTATCTATTTTTCCTTTTTCTCATCGCTTATAAAAGCAATCCGCCTGCATTTTGGACACACCACCTTAAGCATATCCGTTCTCTGGATAGGCGGAACACCTTTTTCCTCATATTCTGTCTTGACTTGCAGTTCTTCCATAAGTTGCGAAAGAAGAACCGGCTGCGCAAACCCTAAATTCCCAATACGCTTCAATACCCATCGCAGATGTTTTTCTGTTCCTATAACCGTCCCGCAATACAGGCAGGTAATCAGTTTATGCTTCACGGAACTGAGAACATCTTCTTCGTCTACATAGGCGATATCAAACCTTTGGGTCAATTTAATCCCCTCGCCTGTTATACAATTTCTTTCGCACTCCCTGCAGAAGATACACTTTGACGGATGCTGTATAAGGGTTCTGATTGGATTGCCCTTTTCTGTATTATCTATCATATCAATCGCATTTGCCGAACATACCTGAAAACATGCCCCGCAACCGACACACCCTTCTTCATAATACTCCGGCTTTCCCCTGTACCTCGGGGGCGGTGTATGCGGTTGATAAGGGAACTTCGTTGTATACGGTCTGGAAAAAATCCCTTTTACCGCCTCTTTCAATTCACGTATCTTCGGTTTCTTCATTTTTATATCTCTTTCCTAATCCTCTCCGTCTTCTGTTTTGACAGTTCTACAAGATGCTGAAAATCATAAAGTTTTTTCTTTTTTCCCGCATCATAAACCGCCACTCTCTCCGTACAGCAATAACAAGGGTCAACCCCCGCTAAAATAATAGCGACATCGGATATGGTCTGTCCAATACAACTCGCCTTGAATGTAGGGACATTTGTATAACTTGGCGCGCGAATCTTATGTCTTACAGGACTATTCGCGCCATCACTTCGTATATAATGGAAGCACTCGCCCCTCGGCGCCTCATGCCTGCCTATCCCTTCGCCTTCAGGCACTCTCCTGACCTCCTCGCCTATCTCCCCCGCCTTTCCTTCAATAGCGTCAAGGCACTGGGTTATAATTTTAACCGCCTCCAGACACTCTGAAAGCCGCACAACCGCCTTATCAAGCACATCCCCGTTTTTAGCGGTTATAACGCTCCATTCCACAAGAGGATATGCCGCATACGGCTCATCTCGCCTGACATCCACATCAACTCCGCTTGCCCTTGCAACAGGTCCCACCGAGCCAAAGTTTTTTATATCCTGTTTTGTAAGGACTCCCACATTTTTCAAACGCGCCGTCAGCACAGGGTCATCAAGAACAGCGCCTATCAACATCTCTAACTGCCCTTTAATTTCAGCAAGCATCTTTCTTATCTTGGGAATATCCTCATTCTCTATATTTCTTCTTACACCGCCTATCTTGAACATCGCATAATGGTTTCTGTTCCCGCTGATAATTTCAAAGAGGTCCAATACCGGCTCCCTATATTTCCAAGCCCACATAAACACCGTATTATAACCGAGGAAATGTCCTGCAAGCCCCATCCACAAAAGATGACTGTGTATGCGCTCCAACTCCCCGATAATGCTTCTTATGTACTTTGCCCTTTCAGGAATAGTCATTCCTATCAAGTTTTCTATGGTATTACAATATGCAAAAGGATGAGAAGTGGAACATATTCCGCAAATCCTTTCAACCAAAAATGTTACCTGGTCCCAGTGTTTACTCTCCGACAGTTTTTCTATCCCTCGATGATTATAGCCCGCCTGCCACTCCACATCCACTATCTTTTCCCCGTCGCAATACAGAGCAAAAAACTCCGGCTCCTCCAGAAGCGGATGGTAGGGACCTATCGGAACAATAACCGTTTTTTTGTTATTTTTCATATTTATCCTTCCTTAACGGATAATTCCCCTTTTCCCAGTCATCTCCTAACAGAAAATGTTTCATATTCGGATGCCCTTTAAAGTTTATCCCCAACAATTCCCACATCTCGCGCTCAATATAGGAGATACCCGGAATAATATCCGTCAATGTATCTATCTCAGGATTATCCTTGTCAAGATACACTCTGAGCGAAACAATAGCGCTTTCCTTGTCAAACCCGAAATGGTACAGAATCTCAAAACTATCAAAGTTCTCCATACCTGAAGCCACAATATATCTGGCATCCATATCTTCAAACAATATCTTTGCGCATTCTTTTATATTTTTTCTATCCACAGAGACATACACCCGATTGTTGGTCTGTTCTTTTATATCTTTTCCTCTATCTCCCAGTTTACTCTGAATCCTTCCTATGATATCTTTCATTTCAGTTTCTCCAGAACTTTAACTATCCCTGCAATCATTGCCTCCGGTTTAGGCGGACACCCTGGAATATAGATATCCACCGGTATAATTTTATTCAACGGTCCGCCCATCTCATAACTATCCCTGAACATACCCCCCGAACAAGCGCAAGCGCCGATTGCCACCACCACACAGGGCTTGGCTGTCTGCTCATAAACCTCTTTCACCCTCTCTACACATTTTTTATTAACTATACCCGTGCATAGCAACACATCCGCATGCCTCGGGCTTCCTACAAGCACTATGCCAAACCGTTCAAGGTCAAATTTAGGCGTCAGGCAATCCAGTATCTCTATATCGCAATTATTGCAAGACCCTCCCGACATATGGTACACCCACAATGATTTTTTTAACGCTTTCGTTTTCAAGTTCATTTTTTCACCATCCTGCTAAAGCCAACAATATCCCTATTATGCCGAACAAAGTAAGCCATCCCCAAAACAATTTCAACGCCTGGTCTATCCTAAGGCGGGGATTGGTGTTTTTTATAAGAATAAAAATCACCAGTATAACAAAATATTTCAATAATCCCGCAATAACCCCCGCTACAGAAGAAAAGTTTATCCCGCCCATATACAAAGAGATAAGAAACAACGGCCCCACAACAAGCAAAATTGCCTTAGTAAGTTTATACAAGCCAAGCAGTATGCCCGAATACTCAATAAATGAGCCGCCTGCCAACTCCCCTTCCGCTTCAGCAAGGTCAAACGGCACAAAACCGATTTTGCCCTGCAATGCCAAAACGCCAAGACCAAACCCAATAACACCTGAAAGAGAGCCGATGAGTTTCCCGTTTTGCTGCTGGAATTGTATAATCTCTCCCAAAGATGTCGTTGAACCGCTTTTCACTGCCGCAATAATCAGAGCGCATACAAACGGCAGTTCGTAGCCAAGCAACAGTTTCATCTCCCTGCTAATGCCTACCGACGCCAAAACATTACCTGAAGCGCTGCCGCCAAGTATAACAGCCAATGAAGGAATCGTCAGAAGATAAATAACAAGTATTGCATCTGCGGCAAAACTGATATTGTTTTGCAAAACCAGAAGTATTGTTGTCCCCGCTACCGCTGCAGCAATCACCCCCAACACAGGAGCCGAAACAAACATAAGCACATTCGCCTTCTCAGGTATCAGGACCTCTTTACCTGTAAGTTTTATGAAATCCACAAAGTTCTGATACCATGGAGGCCCCACCCTAAAATGTATTCGCGCGGTAACTTTTCTGTCCACCCACATCGCAAGCATTCCATAAATGCTGAACGACAGAAGCGCCGCAACAAAATACAAGAGTATATAAAAAATTTTCATTTTTTTATCCCGTATTCTTTTAGCCAGTTAAAGACCCTGACCACTATACGATCCCCAATAGTATAGATATTTGTTTTATCCTTAATCTCATCTTCATCCAGATACTTTACTGCCCCGTTTTTACATGTGCGGACGCAAAGAGGTTCTTCCCCTTCCCTTAACCGCCCTATACAGATATCGCATCTGCTCACAAGATACGGCAACAACTCCTGCAGTATGGTTCCGAAAGGACAGGCAAGGGAGCAGGTCTTGCAAGAGATGCAGACAACATTAGAACGTTTAATAAGACCTTCTTCTTTCTTAAGCGCGCCTGTAGGGCAACTATTCACGCAGGGATAATCCTCGCACCTTCTACAGGCAAAGAGAAAAGCAATCTCTTCTCTTAAAGTAAGTATTCCGTTGTTTGTCGGGTGCATCTTATAACTGCACTGAAGTTCCTCATCGGGAATACTCAAAAACTTATCATAATCAATAAATAGTTTTTTCATAGTGTTAACTCATCGCAATTTTTATAGATAACGCTATTAGGAAAACTCCTTTAACCTGTAATTTTCCCGCAACATCTTCCTATCTTTTTTTATACCCATATATTCGGCTTACCTTTAATCACATCATAGGTAAAGACAGGACCATCCTTGCAAACATACAAATCGCCTATAAGGCAATGCCTGCATTGCCCTACAGCGCAATACATCTTCCTTTCCATTGAAAGGTATATCTGATGGTCTTTATAACCCAACTCCAAAAGTTTTAGTGTTGTGAACTTCATCATTATTGGCGGCCCGCAAACTACCGCAACAGAGTTGCTTATATCAACATCAAGACCATCTAACGCTTTTGTCACTACCCCCTCGTCATATCTCCATTGTTCATCCTTCTTATCCACGGTTATCCTGAAACATAACGGGTTTTGCTCGCAAAGATTCTGCCACTTATCAAAAATCTGGTCTTTATATATGTAATCCTGAGGGGTCTTCGCTCCACAGCAAAAGACAACCCTTTTATACTTATCCGCCGTCTCCATCAAAGCCAAAAACAAAGCCCTGATAGGAGCAAGCCCCACTCCGCCACCTACGAGAAGAACCTCTTTCCCCTTATAAAGGTCCAGAGGATATGGTTTGCCATACGGTCCGCGGACACCCACGATATCCCCCGGTTTAAGGTTATGTATTGCATCTGTCACTCTCCCCGTCTTCATCACGGTAAATTCAAGTTTTTCCTTGTCATAAGGCGAAGATGACGGGGTAAACGGCGCCTCTCCCACCCCATGCACCGTCAGTAACGCAAACTGTCCCGCAAGAAAAGAAAACTCTTCTTCCGGTTTAAGAACAACAGTTTTTATTGTCGGCGATTCCGTAATAACTTCCTTTACCTCACATCTTATCGGTTTATATATATTTTTATCCATTTTATTATATCTGCTGCCTCTCTCTTAACACCTCTGTAAGAACTTTTCTCTTGTCAATCTTACCGGCACACCCGGCAATACATCTTCCGCATCCTGTGCAACCAAACAATCCGAAATGTTCCACCATATACCAGTATTTACAGAGCAATCGGTTTGCATATCTGTCATAAAGCGTAGGTCTTGGGGAAGCCCCCGCAGCCATACGCGCATACCCGGGAAAAAGACAACTATCCCAAACCTTGCCTTTCGTCGTCTGCCCCTGCTCCCCTGTGTCTTCAAGTAAAAAACAGACACATGTTGGACAAGTATTTGTGCAACTCCCGCATTGCACACAATTTTCTATATCCTTAGGCATTCTCCAAATCTCTGTATGGTACGCCCCTCTCATCCTCTTCCTAATATCCGTAAGGTCAAACTCCCTGTTCGCCTCTCTTATCTTTTCAGATGTCTTTTGCCTGTTGTTCTCTCTCTGGTCTATCTGTTCCTTGCTTGCCTGAAAAAATTTCTGGTCGCCCCCTATGAAAGAACGCCCCTTTTCAGACCCTACATCTACAAGAACACCATCCCCAAGCAGAGATATATTCAAATCAAACCCCTCTTCGGAGTATGGATGCGTCCCCACAATTTCACAAAAACAGGAAGGATAGGGCGAAAGACAATCTGCGCTTATAATGAGCGTCTTTGCTCTGCGCTCCGCATAGTTAGGGGCTTTATATTCACCGTCACGGAACACCTTATCAAGAATCTTAAGCCCGCTCATATCGCAGTTAGTCACCCCCATAATAACTCTCTCCGGAATCTCCTGCGCATCAGGCACAACTCTCTCCTTAAGCGGAACAAAAAACATCTTAAGCGGCTCCACAGTCCGTACTCTGTTATAGACAATCTCTTGTTTATTCTCAGGCGAGACCTTCCCGTAAAGCAATCTACCGTCCTGTTCAAAAGGAGCGAAGATATCAACACTCTCCGCCTTCCCTTGAATAAAATTGTCCCAATCCTGTTTTGTTATGTATAGTATATCCATTTGTGATTTTGTTCACAAAGTCCTTTAAAAAAATTTGTAACAGAATAAAACTGTTTTTGATGTTTGTCAATTTTTTTTGAATTGGATTAATCATACCAAATAAAAACATCTGTGTCAAAACCTATTAAAAAAACTATTGCCGTTCATAATATATTACTGTATATGGTATGCAGATAGCGACTCTTGTAGTTATCAGAAATAATACCAGATGGACTTATATTCTTCCGTATCTTCTTTCTCTTCATCAAGCCGCGCAAGATAATCGTAGATAGAGACATCCGTATATAAATACGGTTGTCTAACCAACAACTGTGATTCCCAAGGATAAAACCTATAAACTCTTCTTCCGTCAGACAGAACCATAATTACCTCGTGGTCCTGCCACGCTCGCAGGTATGATTTTCCTATCTTCGGCACATTAAATATTGGCTCATCCATCCGCACCATACCCGGAAGAAGACGCGCCTCTTCTTGCCTTTCCTGCTCAATTCTGGCCATAGGAACCCTAAAATCCGCTGTCTCCTCTTTGCCTTTGGTATTAAAATTATAGTAAGGGTCAATACCTGCTATTTTCAAGGCGCGCCTTAATGCCGCTGTCTCAAACCGCCGGCTATTATAGTATGTGAATACCTGCTGATTATAGACATTCATACCAGCATTTTTTATTTTTCTGACCGCTCTCAATACATCCGGAGTAACCTCTGAAGAATGTTCAATATGCGTTACAACACAAACCTCTCTCTTTCCCCAAGAATGATATTTTTTCAACATCCTTATAAATCCGCTATCTATCCTGCAAGGAAGCGTAACAATTGCCCGTGTCCCTATTCTTATCCTCTCTATATGGGGAATCTCGGATATATATCCAATAAGCCAAAGAAGATGGTTGTTATCCAAGACAAGAGGGTCCCCTCCCGTAACAAGGACCTCTTTAATATGCTTATTGTTTTTTATCCATTCAAGCGCTTTTTGTGTTTTCCTACGGGTAATCTTAGCATCATCCAACGCTTTTATCTCCCAGTTCCTCTGGCAGTACACACATATCTGCGGGCAGGAGTCAAACGGTTTTATAATAACTATCTGCGGATATCTGCGGGTGATACAATCCATAACACTGGTCGCCTTCTCCCCCATAAAATCCATATCCTGCCCCTTCTTTCTGTTGCTCACTATTGACTTACAATATCTCAAAGAAGGCAACACCTGCGCGCGAATAGCCCTGTCTTCCTCTGTTCTCCCTGCCGGATTAAAGAGCGAGAGATAATATGGCGTTATCTGAAAAGCGATATTATTTTTTTGAGCATACTCCAACCCTTCCTTCTCGTCCTCTTCCAATCTTATCAACTGTTCAAGTATCTTTACATCCTGTATAATATGCGCAAGATGCCATTTATAGTTCTTCCATTTTTTCTCATCAATACCAAAAAATGATAACAACTCTCTTTTAAATTTCTCTCTTTTATGCATCACCTTCTCTTCCAATCCTATAGTATATCTGACTATCCCGTTATCTATTATGGCAGAGTACTCATCAAGTATTTTGGAGCGCTCCAGCGCAATACGCCTGCTATCTCCTGTCTCTATCCCCTTATAAGAATTAATAAACATCTCTGACTTTCCGCATATGCCTTTCAGCAGAAAAAACATCTCCGCCACAAACCCTTTTTTGACATCTTCCTTTGCCTTATCAGGTTTTTTTGCAAGATTCCATAAACACTCCATCGCAGAAAACCCTGTGAGATGCTCATTCTCTTTTCTTATGATATTTTTCAATACCCGCATACATTCCTTTACATTCTTCTTCTCCACAGGATATATATTATTAAACGGCTTACACTGCGCTTTGAACAAAGATTTTTCAAGAAAATGGATATGGTCAAACAATGCGGTTCTCGCCTCCTTTAACGTATCAGAGGAGACAAGCAAATCCTTTATATCGGGAACATTACGCCACATCTCGCTTATCAACTGCTCTTTTGAAAAAGCCCTCATCTTTTTCATATGCATATTACGGTTATACCTTCCCTTCTCCTTTTACGAAAGATTTATGACAATCTTTTACCGCTTAACCCACTCGGTTTTTCTCCATATTTCTCTCTGTTTTATCCGCCTTTTAATACAAAATAAAATTTGCTTCAGAGAGATGACTGGTATATAATACAAGGTTATGGAACTGCTAAATATTGAATCCAAAAGGATACGCAACCTTCCCGTATATATTTTTCACGACATAAACACCAGAAAACTTAAATTACGGAGAGAAGGAAAAGATATTATTGATTTAGGTATGGGGAATCCTGACAAGCCCACGCCTAAACCGGTTATTGATAAACTCATAGAGGTCGCCAGCGACGGTAAAACACACAGATACAGCGCATCCAAGGGAATCCCTCATTTAAGACGCGAAATCTGTCACTGGTATGACAAACGCTTTGGCGTAAAACTTGACCCGGAAGAGGAATCTATTATCTGTATCGGCTCAAAAGAAGGGATAAGTCACCTCGCTCTTGCCACATTTGACAGAGGCGATGTAATCCTTGTTCCCAACCCTACATACCCCAGTCATCTTTACAGCACCTTCATTGCCGGAGCAAAAATAAAGGATATGCCGTTAACTAAAAAAAATGGTTTTATCCCGTTACTTTCGGACTCTTTAGTTAAAGGTCCGAAAAAACCAAAAGCAATGATTCTCAGTTATCCTAACAACCCTACAACTCAGGTAGTCAATATTGAGTTTTTTGAAGAAGTAGTGCGGTTTGCCAAAAAACATAATATCTTTGTTATACATGATATCGCCTATTCAGAGTTATGCTTTGACGGCTATAAAGCGCCCAGTTTCCTTCAGGTAAAAGGAGCAAAAGAGGTCGGCATAGAGTTTTATTCTCTCTCCAAAACATATAATATGGCCGGCTGGCGCGTAGGCGTTGCCGTAGGAAACAAACATATCATCAACGCACTGGCAAAACTTAAAAGTTATTATGACTACGGTATTTTCACTCCTGTGCAGGTAGCAGCGATTACTGCGCTGAAACTTGAACAGAGATACATTGATGAGATTGCCGATATCTACAGAAAAAGGCGGGATGTCCTTGTTAATAACCTCTGCAAAATCGGCTGGAATGTGGAAAAACCCAAAGCCACTATGTATGTATGGGCTGAGATACCCGATAAATTTAAAGAGATGGGGTCGGTAAAATTTGCAATGCATCTCCTGGAGCAATCCGATGTCGCCGTCTCTCCCGGCGCTGGTTTTGGTAAATACGGAGAGGGGTTTATTAGAATAGCCCTGGTTGAAAACGAACATAGAATAAGGCAGGCAACAAGGTCCATCAAACGGCTCTTTAACGACAAATAACAAACCCTTGACAATGCCTATTGAAACAGGTATCATACAATTGAATCAGGTTCTGGTGTTCTTTGACAACCGAAACACCAAATTCAAATTATAGCCATTCTTATATTTCAATCCCCGAATATCTAACATTACATCTATTATCAAGACAGCAGTTTTTTTACTGCCGTTGTTTCTATTATTCTTTTATAGCGGCATTTTCCTCTTATTTGTTCAAAAGGAGGTGATAACCATGGGCCCTATATCTATATCTTTTACGACCAATGCTGTTATTGAGAAGTTATATGAACTCAAGCGAAAAGGTGTGCGGTTGAAAGACATTTCTTATAGCCATTATTATGAAGATGACGAGGTTTTACTTTTAGACCCGAATGATGATGAAGAACGGCTGAACAAAGGATTCAAAATGCTTGAGATGGCTCAAAAGGGCTACCCTGAAGACACTTAAAGATTTCTAATAGGGGCAAAATTCAGCCATTGGTCAGGATAGTCCATTATAACTTGTTCCAGCACCTCCGCTCCTTTGGATACAAGGAAATCTATCTTCTCCTCTTCTGTGGGAGACGGAGGAGGCAACGGTATCCTTTGAAAGAAGAACCGATAACCGTGGTCCTCTTTTACAAAAAACCCGGCAACGAGCGGTGTTTTCATCCTTATTGCAAGCGTTGCAGGTCCACGGGGAAGCACAGCATCAACACCTAAGAATTTTATATTCATTCCTTTCTCTGTAAACACCCTGTCTCCCAAAACCGCAAGGACCCTGTTTTCTTTAAATGTCTTTAAGAGTTTTTTAGGATTTTCTCCTGTAAGTATCACCTCAAGCCCTTGCGAGTTTCTTATTCTATTGCATATGCCCGTAACAGAGGAATTCAGATATGGTATGGCTACCGCAGTAACCTTATATCCCAAAATAGCAGCGATAACTCCTGACAACTCCCAATTGCCTATATGCCCCGTAAGGGCAATCACCCCATTACCGCCTGCCAGATGCTCATCAAGAAGTTCTATCCCTTCAATCTGCACTTGTCTTTCAATCAATCGGTTACTCCATCTGGGTATATAAAAAAAATCTGCCAAATATACCCCAAAATTATGGAATGCATTTTTAACTAACCTATGTAGTTCTTCTTCTGTATAGGACTGCCCCCTTGTTGTTTTTCTGTATTCAAGCACTATCCTTATATTCTCTTTTACTGTCTTCCTAAGATTTGGCTGAAAGATATACCTTATCTCTGCCGCTCTTCTCGCGCACCAATATAAAAGCGGCCGTGGAAACCATCTCCCCATCAATAACATCGCATAATAAAGCAGAGTATAATACATTTTCCGCATTTGTTTGTTACTCTTATTACAACAATTTCCTGTCTTCCAACGCTTTTTTAAGGGTTTGTGTTCCAACATACTCTATCTCCGCTCCAACAGGCAACCCATAAGCAATACGCGAATGTTTGATACCCATTTTTTTCAATATTTCGGAGATAAGCAAAGCCGTATTTTCTCCTTCCGGCGTTGGATTTGTTGCAATTATAACCTCCTCAACGGGTTCTTTGCGAAGCCGTTCTGTCATTTGAGGTATGGTTAGTTTATCAGGCGAAATCTTTTCCAAGGGAGAGATATTCCCTCCGAGAACATGGTAAACCCCTTTAAATCCTGTCTTCTCTATAAAAACAAGGTCCTTTACTTCCTCAATAACACATAACACTTTTTCCCTGCTCTCATCTTTACATATATCGCATATCTCGCCTTCAGAGAGATTAAAACACTTCTTGCACAGGCATATATCTTTTTTGATAGCGATAAGATTCTCCGCCAGAGCAAGAACAACGCAGTCGTCCTCTTCAAGAATATATTGGGCTATCCTCTCCGCGCTCCGCGGCCCTACACCCGGAAATTTAATAAGTTTCTCTATAAGTTTTTCAACTTTTTCAGGATAATATCTCATCTTATTAAAACCCCAGCGTTGACTTCATCTCAGAACCTATTATCTTCTCTATCTCTCTTTGAGCGGAACTGAATGTGTTTTTAAACAATTTCTCAAGATATGCTTTGTTCTCAGGTCTCAAAACATCAGGAGAAATCTCTATTGAGAGAAGTTCCATCTTCCCGTTAATAGTAAGTTTAATCTCTCCTTTTGGTGAAGACGCCTCAACTGTCTTAGAACGCAAAATCCGCTCAAATTGCGACGCCTGCTGTTTCAACTGCCCAATCTGCTTTAAATTATCAAATATGTTTGCCATTATTCCTCCACATTTATTATTTCCCCGCCAAAAAAATCCACTATTTTTTTCACATCACCGTTATCCATCGGCGACTCCTGTTCCCCCTCGCTCACCAAACTCACATTAACATCCTTTACCCCTGTTATTTTAGTAATCGCCCCCTCTATAATTTTAATATTGCTCTGCTTGCCTTCAACCAATGACTTATGAAACTCATATTTACTGCCAAAACTTATAACCAGCGTGTTATTTTTAAAACTCACAGGAGACCCTTCCCTCACTGCCGCTTCCAATGTGGCTTTCGCTTTTTTAACCTCCGACAAAATGTTTTTCCACTGAGCCAAAACCTCCTCTTCGTTCTTCAGGGACGCCTTGCCTTCCACAACATCTTCCCTCTCCGCAGGTTTTTCTTTCACTGTCCTCTCCGATACAAAGATATCGCCATCCTTAGCAACCTGCTTGCTCTTGGGCTGAACTTTCCCCTCTTTTCTCTCTGCTGTCTTTTGCGGCAAGGCAGTATCTCCCCCCAAAATCTGCGCCAGTTTAATCAAAAGTATCTCCGAAAGCACCACAGGAATATTCTCCACCCGCAACCTGTTTTTATATTCTATGACCAGCGACACCGCGCTTAAAAGAACCTCTGTCTCAACGCCTTCAAACAATCCGTATAAAGTTTTATCTTCTTCGCTTGGAGTTGTTTCGCCTACGCTCATCCTCTCCAATATAATCCCCTTGAACCTCTTTATGATGCCCTCCATTATAACCGCAGGGTCTTTCCCTTCAGCAAGGAGCGAGTGAAAAAGCACCAAAAGTTGTTTTACATCCTTTTCTCTGACAAGCATCAATATCTCTCCTACACTCTTCTCTTCAACAAGCCCGAGAAACTCCTTGACACCGTGATACGTTACATTATTATCTTCCGCATTGACAAAGAGTTGGTCAAGAACACTGAGAGCATCTCTCATAGACGCCCCTGAAAAATCATACACCGCTTTAAGGGCTTCATCCTCTATCGTAAAACCCTCTTTTTTACATATCTCTTTCAACCGCTTGATAAGTTCACCCTGTTCAAAGGGCTTGAAATTGAACCTCTGGCATCTGGACAGAATCGTAGAGGGTATCTTCTCCGGAGCAGTCGTGGCTAAGAAAAATTTTACGTAATCTGGCGGCTCTTCAAGGGTTTTCAAGAGGGCATTCCACGCAGGTTCGGTAAGCATATGCACCTCATCAATGATATAGATTTTAAACCTTGCGCTTGAAGGCGTTAGGTTCACATTTTCCCGCAAACTTCTTATCTCGTCTATACCTCTGTTTGACGCGGCATCTATCTCAAGGACATCCATAGAACTTCCTGCCGCAATATTCCTGCATATCTCGCATTTATCACACGGTTTACCGATAGAGTTCTTCTCGCAATTAAGCGCTTTGGCAAATACCCTTGCCACAGATGTTTTCCCTGTCCCTCTCGGACCCGAAAACAGATAGGCATGAGCTGTGCGTTCTTCTTTTATTGCCTTTTTCAACACATCTATAATAGGCCCCTGTCCCCACACCTCTTCAAAGTTTTTAGGTCTATATTTTCTTGCAAGCACCAGATACATATTCGCTCCTAACCAAAAGTAATCAGAATCATAACATATTACCAGATTTTATTAGAGCAAGGCAAATAATGGACAAAAAAACACCCGACAGCGAATAATCTCTCTCTGCTTAATGTCAAAGGAAACAAGCCCGCCGTTATAGCCGAACAGAGACCTGCTTCGCCCTTAAACACATACCGCTATTATCTACCTTTCAAAGATATGATATAATTTACACGATAAAAAAAGACACGGCAGGCAGAGACATAAGAACCTCTGCCCTCATACAAATATTCCCTGTTAACGCATATTACAGGAACGAATTATGGAAAAAACGGTCATCATACAAACAGGCGATATTATAATCAAGTTGCTTATGAAAAATACACCGTTGGCAGAAAAAATTTACAATACACTCCCATTGACCGCAAGAACAAGAATATGGGGCAAGGAGATTTATTTTGAAATACCGGTCACAAGCAAACTGGAGAATGCTGTCAATGAGGTAAACAAAGGGGATGTCGCTTACTGGAATGAGGGAAGGTGCTTATGTCTTTTCTTCGGTCCGACGCCTATCAGCAAAGGAGAAAAGCCCATCCCCGCCAGTGCGGTTGAAGTTGTAGGAGAGATGATATCTGATTATGCAAAACTGGAGACCATATCATCGGAAGAGACCATAACCATTAAAAAAGAACCTTAAACCAAAGACAGGAGGAGAGATGCGGATATACATAATGACTGATATAGAAGGAGTTGCCGGTGTAGTGGATTTTGACAGCCAAACATACAGTTCAAGCAAGTATTATGAAAAAGCGAAGGAACTGCTTACCGCTGAAGTCAATGCAGCGGTAGAAGGCGCAGTAAGGGCAGGCGCCACAGAGATTGTTATATGTGACGGGCATGGTCCGGGAGGAATGGTTGCTGAACTTCTGCACCCCTCCGCAAAACTTCTGCACGGACGCCCTGTAGGCAAATTCTGGGAGTTGCATAACGGCAAATGGGACGCCTATTTCCTTCTTTCGCACCACGCCATGAACGGCACCCCTGACGGAAACTTAAACCACTCTTATTCAAGCACCGCCATAATACAGATGCGCTTGAACGGTAAGCCAATCGGAGAGATAGGTATGAACACATACCTCGCCGGCTGGTTCGGAATACCCGTTGTTCTGGTCACAGGCGATGAAGCGGCTTGCAGGGAAGCGAAAGAGTATGTTCCAAACATAGAGGCTGTTGCGGTGAAGCAAGGCATTAACAGAACCTGCGCAATAACATTAGCCCCTGTGAAAGCGCGAGAAAAGATACAGGACGGCGCATACAAAGCCATTCAGCGGGTACAGGAGATTGCCCCTGCAAAAATTGAAGGACCCTGCGAACTTACCATAGAATACATCTCCTCTGCAGACGCTTTCGCCCACAGTCAAAACCTATTTGTGGAGAAAGTGAACGAAAGAACAATAAAGATAAAGGGCAAAGATTTTCTTGAGATGTGGGAACGATGGTTCTCTTAATAAAAAGAAGAGTAAAACTCCTAATTAACGGTAGAGTGCAGGGGGTAGGGTTCAGACCTACGGTATTCAGGTATGCTGTTGAAAATAAACTGACCGGCTTTGTATGTAATGCCGCAGACGGAGTTTATATTGAAGCGGAAGGGCTCTCTGCCAATATAAAGCGTTTTATTGAAAAGATAAAGACCCTGCCCCCTTCACGGTCCCGCATAACCACCCTTTCAGTAATACCCGCTGTATCCTTAAAAAATGAAAGGAACTTTAGCATTATTGAAACCCCAAGCATTACAGGGACCATACAAACTGAGATTTCTCCCGATATTGCTGTCTGTGATGATTGCTTGAAAGAACTCTTTAACCGTCAAGACCGCCGCCATCTCTTTCCATTTATCAACTGCACAAACTGCGGTCCCCGATATACCATCACCGAGAATATCCCATATGACAGGAAAAACACCTCAATGACGATATTCAAGATGTGCCCCTTATGCTCAAAGGAGTATAACGACGCCGCTAACAGAAGATTTCACGCGCAACCCAATTGTTGTTTTACCTGCGGACCTGATATATTCCTGACTAAAAACCGTATATTAAGCAGAGGAGTAAACGCCGTAGAAAAGACCGCCGACCTGATAAGAGAGGGCTCCATTGTGGCAGTGAAAGGGTCGGGCGGCTATCATCTTGTCTGCGACGCAAAAAACACTCTTGCTGTAAACAGATTACGGACATTGAAAAAAAGAGGAGACAAGCCCTTTGCCCTTATGGCGGGAGACATCAAAACCATCAAACAACACTGCTCAGTCAACAAAGAGGAAGAGCAACTGCTAACATCATGGCGGACTCCCGTGGTGCTGCTAAAAAAGAGGGCAAACGCTGATATTCCCGATGAGGTTGCCCCTTGCAACAAATACTTAGGATTCTTTCTGCCATATACGCCTGTCCACCACCTCTTATTCTTCTTCGGCTGTCCTGATGTCATTGTAGCCACAAGCGCCAACATCGCTGACAGCCCCATTATATTCAAGGACAGCAAAAAAGAATTAAAAAAACTTGCAGGTATCTCCGATTATATCCTTACCAACAACCGCCCCATAAAAACAGGTTGCGACGACTCTGTATTAAGGCTATCTCCTGAAAAGAAACCTTACATAATACGCAAAGCCCGCGGCTATACACCTGAAGCGATAACAACCCCTGTTCGCTTCAAAAAACAGGTCTTTGCGGCAGGGGCTGAAGAGAAAAACACATTTGCCTTTGGCAGAGAAGAGCAGATTATAATGAGTCAGCACACCGGCTCACAGGAGAATATGGAATCATTCAACTTCTATTCCGATGTATTCAACCGCTTCACAAACATATTCAGGTTCTCTCCCGAAATAATTGCGTATGACTTGCATCCTGACTATATCCCCACAAAATTTGCAATAGAACTGGCGAAACAAAAAAAACTACAAACCATAGGCATCCAGCACCACCACAGCCACATCGCTTCCTGTATGATGGACAACAACCTGCCTAACGAAAAAATTATCGGCATTGCCTTTGACGGAACCGGCTACGGAGAAGACGGAGATATACGGGGCGCCGAGTTTCTTATTACCGACTACACGCAATATGAAAGATACGCTTTTCTTGACAACATACCGCTTCCGGGCGGAACAAAGGCAATCAAGGATGTCTGGAGAATCGGCGCCGCCCTTTTATACACCGCCTTCGGAGACGAGTTTTTACGCCAAAACATCCCCTTTACGAAAAAACACCGCCGCAACACAGAATATATCGGAGAGATGCTGAAAAAAGACATCAATTGTCTGCCTGCTTCCAGTATGGGACGGCTCTTTGATGGCATCTCCGCAATACTTGGGATAAGAGACACTATTGCCTATGAGGCAGAAGCGGCTGTATGCCTTGAGATGACCGCCCAAAAGACAGATACCAAGAAGTATCTTTTCAATATCAACAAACCCGGCGCTCTTTTCGTCATAGACCCTTCCCCTATCATAAAAGAGATTGTAGCGGATATAAAAAAAGGGACAGCAACAGAGATAATCTCCTACAGATTCAATAAAACCGTATCGGCAATGATTACCGAAATATGTAAAAAAATACGGAAGGAAAAGAACATATCCCGCGTAGCTCTCTCAGGGGGAGTGTTTCAGAACAACCTTCTCCTTAATATGGCTTGGACCGACCTACGCCGGAACGGCTTCTCTGTCTATTGCCATCACCACATCCCCGCCAATGACGCAGGCATCTCCGCAGGGCAAGCGGTTATAGCCCTTTATTCCCAATATCGGAAGCAATAAAAGCATCCTTTATCGCCTGCTCTAACAAGTCAAACGCACCTTCTTTGGAATGCGGAATATACCTCATAGACACAATATCTTCCTTGACAGGAAAAGCGCTAATCTTGTCCACAGGAACGCCCTGTTCAATAGCCCTTGAAGCATAACGATGGAAAAGTATAATCGCCTTTAACATCCTATATTGTTTTTTCAATGTTGTATAGGCATCCCTGTCATCAAAAGCAAGTTGATGCAGAAAATCTTCCCTTATTGTTTTTGCTGTATCAAGAATAAGGCGGTCATTAGCAGAGAGGGTCTCCATTCCCACAAGCCGAACAATCTCTATCAATTCCGATTCCTTCTCAAGAATAGAGAGCGCCTCCTGCCTGATAGAAGGAACATCCTGCGCTACATTCTTTTCAAAGAACTCTCTGACGCTTGCCTCATACAGAGAATAACTTGAAAGCCAGTTTATCGCAGGAAAGTGCCGCTGGTAAGCAAGCGTATCGTCCAGCCCCCAGTACACCTTCACAACCTTTAATGTCATCTGCACCACAGGGTCTGTAAGGTCCCCTCCCGGCGGACTGACCGCCCCGATGACAGAGAGAGCGCCCTCTCTTCCCCCGAGACACAAACTCCTCCCAGCCCGTTCATAAAACGAGGCAACCGTTGTTCCTAAATATGCGGGGTATCCCTCCTCACCCGGCATCTCCTCCAACCGCCCGGATATCTCTCTCAACGCCTCAGCCCACCTGCTTGTAGAGTCCGCCATAAGAGCGACGGAATATCCCATATCCCTAAAATACTCTGCTATTGTTATCCCTGTATATACAGACGCCTCTCTTGCCGCCACCGGCATATTAGACGTATTGGCTATCAGAACTGTCCTCTCCATCAGAGACCTTCCTGTCCCCGGGTCTTTCAGTTCAGGAAACTCTATAAGCACATCCGCCATCTCATTGCCTCTTTCACCGCACCCGATATACACGATAATCTGGGCATCCGCCCATTTCGCTATTGCATGAAGAATCACCGTCTTGCCTGACCCAAACGGTCCCGGCACACAGGCAGTCCCCCCTTTTGCTACAGGAAATAACATATCTATAACCCGCTGACCTGTAACAAGCGGCTCCACAGGCGGTCTCTTTTCCTGCACAGGCCTTTTCATCCTTACCGGCCACTTTTGCATCAGATAAAGCGGTTCTTCCTCCCCGTCTTTTCTTCGCACCCTGCCAACCTCTTCCTCCACATTGAAACTTCCTTGTTTTATCTCAATTATCTCCCCCGCCACTCCAGGAGGGACCATTATCTTATGTGTTAATATCTCTGTCTCCTGCACCTCTCCTATGAAATCCCCGCCTCCAACCACATCCCCCGCCTTTTTCAGAGGCGTAAACTGCCACTTTATTTTCCTGTCCAGCGCAGGCATTTGAGTTCCTTTGACAATAAAATCCCCTGTTATCTCTAACTGAGTCAGCGGTCTCTGTATTCCATCAAATATGTTGGAGAGCAGCCCCGGTCCAAGTTCAACAACAAGAGGCAGCCCTGTCCCCACCACAGGGTCTCCCACTTTCAGCCCTTCCGTCTCTTCATATACCTGAATAGATACGATATCTCCCTCTATCCGTATTATCTCGCCTATCAGTTTATCTTCTCCAACCCGCACAACATCATACATTCGCACACTCTTCATTCCTTCTGCCTGCACAAGCGGTCCGCTTACCTTTACAATCTTCCCTTTATCCATTTGTCTCACCCTTTCATACCTATTGCCTTCTTTATAAGTTCATCTAATATTCTATAACCCTTCCCTTCTTTTGATTCCAAAGATGGAATCACTACCAGTTTTTTCTCCATTACATAACGGTGAAACTTTTCGCTATCAAAGACCTCTTCAGCCATAAAGATAACCGAATAATCCGCAACATTAAGTTTTTCAATGACCTCATACGCCTGTTGCTGGTCCAGCACAGGAAACATCTCTGCCCCAAAGACACTAAAAAACTCTATGCTTGCCTGCCTCCCGATAAAAGCAATTTTTTTCTCTCTCTCCATCCTATCTCAATCAGGCAACAATCGCCTCTCCTTTGTTAAAAAATGCCTTTCTCCGCTGTTGCGCATATCCGCTTATCACCCCTGTCAGATTCCTTGCTATCTCATCCATACCCAGAGACGATGGATGAAGAACATCTGTGCAAAGCCCCGCCCAATCGCGCAACAAATCCCTTCCGCCTATATGTTTAACTCTCTCCGTCTTTATCCCCTTAACCACATCTTTTACCACATCTCTGAACATCTTCTGTTTTTGCGCCTCTGTATCCAAATCACAATAGAAAGGAAACACATCTATGCAGAATATCCATTTATCAGGATGGGCTTGCGCTATCTTCGGAATGAAATACTCCACACGACTCCTAAACTCTTCAACATCAAAATCGCCTATCATATTTATCCCCATCTCAAGGGTTGCGAAATCCCAGTCATCCCTCCCTGCAATATAATCTGCCATCTCCCGCTCACAATGGGCGCTGCCGCCAAACCCCAGATTTATCAAGTCAGCCCCCAATGCCTGCGCTGTCCTCATTGCATAGGTCTCCGTAGGCCTTGCAGCATAAAGCCCGTGTGTTATGGATGAGCCATACGCAAGATACCTTGCCTCAGGCATCTGCTCCTTCCGCGGCAAATCAAAATCGCCCTCTATCCCCTTAATTACGCAGGTCGTATTATACGGAAGAATTATCCGTGTCAGACCTGCGTCAAACGCCATCCCCTCTCTTCTTGACAACTCTTTAAGTTTCTCAATATTCTCCGGAAGGGTTATAACAACATCCGAATCCCTATCGCTTACAAAAAAACTCTCCGCCAAAAAATTTCCTTGAAATATCTCCCCGAGAAAACACCCTCGCTCCTTTGATTTAAGAACAAGTTTTGCCCCCTTGCTCTTAAGATTAAACCTCATCTCAACGCCTGCGCCCTGCGAAGCCATCAACCTAACCCCCGCATTCACAGCCCTCCTTAAACTGTCCGGTATCCTTAAAGGAACAACTCCATCTCTCTTCTCAACAAGTTCCACCACATTATGAATACACACCCCTTTATAGACCATCTCATCTCCCCCAAAAGTTGCCAAAACCTTTTATTCAATTTACAATGAATAGCAACTTTTTTCAAGGGAGGCGCGTGGAGATAACCGTAGGAATTGATATTCTGGATATAAAGCGATTAGAGAAAGTGATAGAACGCTACAAAGAAAAATTTATCAAACGGATATACACAACAAAAGAGATAGAACACATCCCTGCGCAGAACAGGTCTTATTATATGGCGGTCTCCTTCTCGTTCAAAGAGGCAATATGGAAATCTCTGCCTGACGCGCAACAGAAAGAGTTCTCCTTTAAGGATATTTCAATTATATGGGATAATGACACCCCTTATCCTGTCCTAAAAGACAGAGCAGGGGACTGCGGACTGACCTTGAACTTCTTTGTCAAAGGCAAAAACATCATCACCACCGCAATATTTTCACCGCAGAGATAAGTCATTGCCCTAAAAAAGTTTTAACCTGACCTGTCCTTCCATTGATGCCGCAAACTTATAAAAATTAGCCCTGCTTAATTTTCCGGCGGCTTCTTCATCAAGTATAACAGTAACCTTCGGGTGCAGTTGTATAACAGACGCAACCACTGATGAACTCAGAGGCCCTTCAAGCGCCTTTGCCACAATATCCGCTTTCTTCTCTCCATTGGCAAGCACAAGCAACTCCCTTGCTTCAAGTATTGTTCCCACACCCATTGAGATTGCATATACAGGCACTTCTTCAGCGCTTGCAAAGAACCTTGCGTTATCCTTAATTGTCTGCTCATTAAGCGCCACCAATCTTGTTCGCGAAGCAAGGGACGCCCCCGGTTCATTGAAAGCAATATGCCCGTCTCCCCCTATGCCCAACACCTGCAGGTCTATTCCCCCCGCCTCCTTTATCTTCTCTTCATACTCCGCGCAATGCGCCTCTACATCCTTTATGGCTACCTTCCCGTTCGGAATAAACATATTCTCTCTGTTTATGTTTGTCCCGTCCACAAGATTAGCATCCATAAAACACCTGTAACTATGGGGATGAGAGCCATCCAACCCGTAATACTCATCAAGATTAAAAGTGGCGACACCTGAGAAATCCAACCCTTCGCTTTGATGCATCCGCGCCAACTCTTTATACATCCCTACAGGAGTGCCTCCTGTGGCTAACCCCAACACACAAATTGGCTTCCTCTTAATAAGTTCCGCTACCTCTTCCGCCGCCTTTACTGATAACTCCTCATAATTCTTGACTATCAGAACCCTCATCTTCTTCCGTTACCTCCTGCCCCCCTTCTATCTGCTTCATCCCTAAAGCGATTCTCTTATTATCAGAATCTATCTCAAGAACCATCACATCCACTCTCTGACCTTTTCTCAAAACCTCTGAAGGATGCTTAACCGCCTCATCCATTATATTTGAGACATGCAACAGTCCGTCTATGCCCGGCTCAAGTTCAACAAAAGCGCCAAAATCCGTAATGTTATACACCTTCCCTTTAACTATACTGCCCACAGGATACCTCTCCGCTATTTCAGGCCAGGGGTTCGGCTCCAAACTCTTCAAACTGAACGATATCTTCTGTTCTTCTTTCTTCATATCTATCACCTGAACACTTACGGTATCTCCCATTGCAATCACATCAGAGGGTTTTTTTATCCTTCCCGTCCATGAAATCTCCGATATATGCAAAAGCCCTTCTATCCCCTCGTCTATCTTTATAAACGCTCCGTAATCCGTGATATTTACCACTTTCCCCTCAACCACAGAACCCACAGGATACTTCTGCTCAATATCATCCCAAGGGTTTGGCGTTCTCTGCTTAAGCCCAAACGAAAGCACCTGTTTTTCCTTATCCACTTCCAGCACCACAATCTCCACATCCTGTCCTATGCTCAACATTTGGGAAGGATGGCTGATTCTTCCCCAACTCATATCATTTATATGCAGCAACCCCACTATCCCATACTCCAACTCAATAAAAGCCCCGTAGTCAACAATGTTTTTCACTACACCCGTCACCAGTTGGTCTTTCTGAATATTGGTGAAATACTCCTTCCTGTACTCCTCTCTCTCCTCCTCAAGATATTTCCGCCTTGAAACCACAACATTTTTTCTCGCAGCATCAAGGTTGATAATCTTAAATCTGGAACGGAGACCAACCAATGATGATAAATTGGTCAACGGCGCTATATCTGCCTGAGAAGACGGCAGGAAAGCGATAATACCGACATCCACCCTGAACCCGCCTTTAATGCTTCTAAAGATAGTCCCCTCTATCCATCCTCCTGTCTCATAACTCTTCTCCACTTTTTCCCAGTTAAGAATCAGGTCTGCTTTCTCTTTTGACAAAGGAATAAACCCGTGTTCGGTAGGGTCAAGAGATTCAACAACAACCTCAACCTCTTCCCCTTCTGAAACGCTGTCCCCTTTAAACTCTTCTTTAAGGGCAACCCCTTCTGATTTGTATTCAATATCTATCACAACATACTCATCCATAATCCTTACTACCTTGCCTTTAATCATAGTGCCTGGCTTAAATCCCAATATCTTTTCTTCAAGCAGTTTTCCTACATCCAGTTCTTTTGTCATTCTACTGCACCTCCCTGTACCTTTTTTTTTTGATATATTTTTTCACCTCTGAGATAAACCCGTCAGAGGTTGATGTCCCGGATACCAGCCCTATAGAGTTAATACCTGCGAGAGATATTCCCTCTATATCTTTCATTTGCTCAATATAAAACGCTCTTCTGTTATGTTTTTTTACGGTTTCAAAAAGTTTTGCAGTATTGGAACTATGCCTGCCTCCAAGAACAAACACAGCATCCGCCTTTTTGCTTATCTCTACTGCCTCTTTTTGCCTCTCCCCCGTTACCTTGCATATAGTGTTATAGACCATCACTTCCCTGCCGGGGGACAACTCCATAAGGCATCTTATCCTTCTGATATACTCCTCAAACGAAAGGGTCGTCTGCCCTATTACCGCCACCCTCTCCGATTTCTTTATTTTTACGGGAGAACAACTACCGCCAAAAACAACAGTGTTTTTCCCGTGCTTTTTAAGTCCAATCACCTCAGGATGCTGTTCATTCCCTATTATTATAATAGAATATTTCCTGTTGTCCAGTTTTTTAATCAGGGATTGAATCTTTTTCACAGACGGGCAAGTCGCATCAAAGACCTTGATACCCCGCTTCTCAAGATAATCAAAGACATCTATCCCTATTCCGTGTGAACGGACTATAAACCGCTCACCCTTTATCTCTGCGGTTTTTTTCACAACCTTCAGCCCCTTTGCCTTAAGGGCGTCCATAACCAGAGGATTATGAACAATATCGCCTGTGCTATAAATCTCCCCATACTCTGCAAGCAATCGCTCTGCCATCTCCACAGTCCTTTTCACGCCAAAGCAGAACCCTATATTTTTTGCAACAAACAATTTTTTCATCGCTCTTTCAATCCCTTTATCGCTTCCATCACCTTCTCTGCCGTATATTTATAGTCCTTCCCGCCAATGCTTATCTTCTCCCCTATAAACACCTTTATTTTAGTAAACCGTATAAACTTTGCGCCCACAGGCAACGCCCTCCCTGCCCCGGAGATATACACAGGAATAATAGGCGCTCCTGTCTTGTAATGAAGGAATCCAAGCCCCTCTTTCGGCGCCAGCAGTTCCCTCGTTTTACTTCTTGTCCCTTCAGGAAAAATCACAAGCCAGTCGCCGTCCCTGATAACCCTGACACCCTGTCGCATCGTGATAGACGATGACTCGTCCCTATCTATCGGAATCGCCCCGAACTGCCTTATAAGGAACGAAAGGACAGGAATGGAAAACATCTCTTTTTTGGAAAAATACCTGAGCCGCCGAGGAAAAATCAAGCCCAGTATAAGCGGGTCTAAATAACTCTCATGATTGGAAGAGATAATACAAATCCTCCCTATATCCGCAAGGTTTTCCTTGCCTTTTACCTCCAAACGAAACAACGTTTTAAAAAGTATTTTGCCTAAAAATCTGGCGCATAAATAAAGAAAACTGCTCATAATTTTTTGGAAGACCTCCTGTCAGATAAGCGCTTATCTGTAATACAGAACACCGCTTTTTAGATAAAAACGCCTCTCGCCGCTCATCGCCTCATACAGAGAACTGCAACCAGCCCCGCTGTAAACAGAAGACACATCAACAGATACCTCTTCCCCATCCTCGTTTTTCTTGTAAAAATCCATCCGATAAAAAAATATACAGACAGCCCTGCCAAAAGCCCTGACATAACAGCAAAAAAACGCTCTTTCATTATATAAGGATATCCTCCACAAGAGTTATCCCTGTTACTATCGTTTTCAATACCAGCGCCTTGCTCCTGTTAGGCGCTACCCCGTCTTTCTTTACCATCCTTACATATTCCTGCTTGCTTAACGCTGTATCCGAGACATCAAAGGCATCCACTTCCTTTAGCACAAAAAAGGAGTTATCCTCCTCTACCAAAGTCCCGATATATATCCATTTTGTAGAAGTATCCAGGACAACCACCTTATTGACATAACCCGCCGTTTTTTGTTTCAACATAAGCACCTCTCCCCAGTTTACATTAAAACACTCCCCTTTACAAACAAACCTCACACAAAAACTTCCGAACATTAACCAATCCATCTCTTTGACATCCTCTTATAAAAGAAGTTAAAATAAGAGGCCTTCCGAAGAAAGG
>JAAYXZ010000152.1 GCA_012515635.1 Elusimicrobiota bacterium | reverse complement strand
GATTCTTAAACTCTAAGACCTCTGATAAAAGTGCGTGTGTACCTACCAAAACCTTTATTTCCCCGCTTTTTATCCCGTTCCTTATTCTATTCTTCTCCGCTTCAGGCAACTGTCCTATAAGAAAAGCAACAGGGATGTTCTGCTCCAAAAAAAACTTCTGCCAGTTAATATAATGCTGTTCCGCCAGTATCTCCGTAGGCGCAAGTAGCGCTGACTGATACCCCTGTCGCGCAATAAGCCACAGCGCAAACACTGCCACCACTGTCTTCCCTGACCCCACCTCTCCATGCACCATTCTACTGATAATTTTTCCTTCCTTAATATCCGCAATTATATCTTCCATCACTTTTTTCTGAGGAGCGGTAAGATTAAAAGGAAGATACGATTGAAACACTTTAATTGCGTCTTTTTCTATATCTACTATAATGCCCTTGCCCTGTCTTTGTTCTGTCTTCTTTTTTAAGAGCAGTCCCAGTTGAAGAATAAAAAACTCCCTAAACACCAGATAATTTCTTGCTTTTTCAAGATTTATATCCGACATAGGAAAGTGAATATTCTTAAGCGCAAACTTTATATTAGGAATATTAAGATTATGTCTGTCCCCCAACGGGAGTATCTCATGCGGATATACTTCAATGTTTTCAAGGACCGCCTTTATTAACTTTCTCATATATTTCTGGGTAAGCCCTGAAGATAGAGGATATACCGGTAAAATCCAGTCCTTTTTCACCTGCCTGTATTCCTCATAGAGAGGGTTAATCATCTGCATCCGCCCCTTAAATACCTCCACCCTGCCATTTATAAAAAACTCCTTATCTATTGAAAATATATCTTTAAGATAGGGTTGATTGAAAAAAACAAGAAACAAAACCCCCGAACCATCCGAAACCGCAACTTTCAGATAAGACACCCTGCTCCTTACAGGTATTCTTTGCTCCTCTCTCGCCATAACCTTCCCTTTCACAGAGGTGAATTCGTCAGGAACAAGCGCCCCTATCTTTTTAAAGTTTCTTAAGTCGAGATACCTGCGGGGAAACAGAAAAAGCAGGTCAAAGAGATTGTTCAAACCAAGTTTTTTTAGAGATTTGGCTCGTTTCTCTCCTACAGAAGGAAGGGCTTCAAGTGGTGTTTCCAAAGTTATATTCATCATTAAAACGGTAATTCCTGTTCTTTATCGGTAAAGAGTTTATAAAATTTCAGGACCCGAAATATCTCGTTCACAGAAGAGAGATACACATTTCTTTCATCTATTTTATCAATCAGAGATGCAAGAACTGACGAAAAAAAGATAATGTGGTCTATGCCGTTTTCTTTCATTATACCTATGCTTTTCTTATAGAGATTTTCAGTAACGGGCAGAGAAGGGATAATAAAGACCTTTTTAAAATTCTCGCCTTGGAAGAATTTTTTATTGTCAGGAGCGTCTTTTCCCTTGAAAAATTCAAATATATCAAGGGAACGGGAAAGAACAGCGGGGGTGATTGTCATTGTATGCCAGCAAATCGGTTTTATAACAGCATTGTTTAACACTCTGCTTACTTGATTTCCCGAAAGGATAAATTCACCTGTCTCTTCCGGTTCGTCAATACCGGTTTTTTTAACAAAAAGTATATCCTCTTTATTCAGAACAAAAAAATTATGGATTATAAAAAACTCTTTAACAACTTCAACACTTGCCTGACTCATAATCTTCTCTCCGTCTCTCCAATTTACAATTTTTTCTGCCTGCTGTCAAAAACCCATCTTGTCACTTCTGACTCCCGTCTTTATTCTATCTATACCGTTAAAACAGCAGGACACAAATTCCCTGAGTCACTCTCTGTTTGAGTATCTTATTATAAAAAGGCGAATATCTTATGTCTTCAATGCGGTTTAATAATAAGTCACAAGAAAAACCATATCTGTTGAAGCTTATATCTTGCAGGCATTGCTGGAATAGTTCGGATTCAGTTGATAAAAAACCCGAGAAAATACATACCCTTGTAAAAAAGGGAGACGACTGCGCCCAATCCTAAATACGGACCGAACGGAACATAATCGTCTATCTTTTTTTTCTTCAGCCCTATAAGGATAAAACTGATAACAGTCCCTAACAGGGATGCAAAAAATATACTTATAAAAACACACTTCCATCCCAAAAAAGCGCCTATCATCGCCAGAAGTTTTATATCCCCGCCGCCCATCGCTTCCTTCTTAAAAAGCAGTTTTCCTATTATCGCTAAAAATACCAGTATCCCTCCGCCTACAAGCATACCTACGATTGAATATATAAAACTACCCATCTTCGTTAAGTTATAATGCATTCCGGGAAAGGCAGATGAAAGGATTACCCCGAGAACAATACCTGGCAAAACAATTACATCCGAGATAAGGTAAGTGTCTATATCTATAAAACTCATTATCAGCAGAGAGAGAAAAAACAGGATATATATAGGAAGGTTAGCCGTTAATCCGAACTTCATATATAAGGCAAGAAATATTAGGCCTGTAATCAACTCCACGACAAAATAACGTGAAGATATTTTTACTTTACAGTAACGGCATCTCCCTTTCAACAATAAAAAACTTACAAGCGGTATATTATCATACCAAGAGATGTCTTTATCGCAACGCGGACATCGTGAACCGGGGCTTACAATAGATTTTCCTTTAGGCAGCCGGTATATAACCACATTTACAAAACTCCCGAACACCAGCCCTAATATAACCATTAACAGTCCAATCATGGTATTATTCTATCTCTTAATATTCCTTAAGTCAATTTTAAATCAACTAATATAAAAAAACATAAAACGCTTGATACTCACACTGATAATCTGTAAATAAGATTTATTTATATTGACTGTATAATTACTTCTGATATAATTATAATACATCTTTTACTTAAAAACAACAGGGGATATAGCTCAAAGGGAGAGCGTCCGCCTTGCACGCGGAAGGTTGCGGGTTCAACTCCCGCTATCTCCACTAATAATTTTTTTTTAATTATTGTAAAGCGCAGAATAAACCCTAAATAATATTAGGACTATTCGCCATATCCACACCAACGGATAAATATTGCTAATCTTTGAACTTAAAGGAGATATTTATGCCAGAAAAGAAAGGACCTGCTTCTCTCATAAAAATAATGAGTGAAAAAGAGATAAAGAATGAGTTCATACCACAGTTAACTATTGCAAGCCAACCCCTGTTCCGCACAATCAAACACCTGCAAGATAAGAAAGGGTATCCCAACAGGGAACTTGTCTTCTCTATTATGCGGGAAGTGGAAGAGTTGGAGACATTCCTTGACGATTATGATGCATTGCATAATAAAAAATTCTTTTATTACCGTGAGTTAATCGGCTCTATAAGGTGGATAAACATAGCGATATTTCACGGACTACATATCTATGCAAGGCTGAAAAGTTATAACCTTGATGTCTCAACAAAAGAGAAGAACGCATTTATAAAGGACTTAAAAAAGACCATAACATTTTATCTGGCAGGATTGAAAGATATTGGTAGGGAATTACAAGAAGAAGCGCTGAAAATAGGAATTAAAAAACCGAAGGAAAAATACGGCGAGAAAAAACCGTTGATAAAAATGCAGAAGAAGATTCTTCCGCCGGACATTGAAGAGGATGCAGTAAAGGTAAAAGAACAGCGGATGATAGGGATACTGGTAAAATTTCTTGAAAAATCCGAAGATTTAAATACATTCGTATGCAGTGTCAAAACAGAAGAAGAGATAACGGAAGAAGTAATGGAAAAATATAAGTCCATCTTCAACCAAATTGAGTCCCTTTATGACACTTTCCTTAAAAACACAAAGATTGAGAGACAATACACCGACCTGAAAAAGATAAGAGGACATATCGCTCTTACACTTCATCTTCTTGAGATAGGCAAAGCGCTTACCCACTTCCATGAAAGACACAGCGATAAACTCAAGAAATACTCATCATCTTCCAGAGCAACCCCTTTATTCCAAAACGATACGATAAAAAAGACTGTCAGGGAGTTTATTCTCAACTATACTATCCATTTTCTTCTTGCAGGCAAAATCACTTCCATAAAAATCTTCAAAAAGATGGATATGGACCCTGAAGAGTTTATCTATTCTACAAAAAAACTTATCTTGTCTTCTTACAGGATAGAGGACTTCCACTTAAGACCAATAATGCCTGTTACTCAGATAGCAGAGAAATACAAACTTGATACGAACCTTTACTATAACAGGAATAAATATAATCTCAAAAGCGCTGTGGAGATGATGATAGCCATACCCGATATAAGAGAAGTGCTGATTAAGGAAAATGTGGAGATTATGTTACAGGGTCCCAAAAAAGCGGTTAACGAGATAGCGGATTTTATAAAAGCGCAATGCGGCGCTTATGAAAAAGAGATTGTTTGCAGTATAATACCGTCTTATAATAAAATATAATCGCTCTTGACAGAGTATTTTTAAAAAGGTATTATACTTCTTGACAGGAATAAAAAAAGAAGGTATAATTCCTTTCCAATCAAAAAACTCACATTTAAAGATTGGGAATGTTGTTCATTGACAATTTAAATTTATGGTCAAGCTATTAAGGGCGTACAGCGAATGCCTTGGCGAGACATGGCGATGAAGGGCGTGGCAAACTGCGAAAAGCCCCGGGAAGGTGCAAGCAACCTACAATCCGGGGATTCCCGAATGGGGCAACCCATCTGCCCGTAAGGGTGGATATTCGTCGCAAGACGAAAGCGAACCAGGAGAAGTGAACCATCTCAGTACCCTGAGGAAAAAAAAGAAATCTCGATTCCCTAAGTAGCGGCGAGCGAAAGGGGAAGAGCCCAAACCGTATAATGGTATAAGCGTAGGTGCGTTCATTATGCGGTGTCGTAGGGTCTGGCAAGAGAGAACCTACTCTCTCAACAGGGAAAACGTTTTTGGAATAGTAGAATGGCATGGAAATGTCAACCACAGAAGGTGAAAGTCCTGTAAATTAAATTCTAAAAACACCTGCGTCAGATTCCTAAGTACAGCGGAGGATCCGAGGAGCTCCGCTGGAATCCAGGAGGACCACCTCCTAAGGCTAAATACATTGTCTCGACCGATAGTGTACAAGTACCGCGAGGGAAAGGTGAAAAGAACCCCGGAAGGGGAGTGAAATAGAACCTGAAACTGTATGCCTACAAGCAGTCGGAGTCCATCTTCGGATGGATGACGGCGTGCCTATTGAAGAATGAGCCGGCGAGTTATTGACTGTAGCAAGGTTAATCCGCTTCAGCGGAGAAGCCGTAGCGAAAGCGAGTGGTCCTAACTGGGCCCATTAGTTGCAGTTAATAGACCCGAAGCTGGGCGATCTAACCATGGCCAGGATGAGTCCCGAGTAATGTCGGGAGGAGGTCCGAACCGGTGTTCGTTGCAAAGAGCTCGGATGAGCTGTGGTTAGGAGTGAAAGGCTAATCAAGCCCAGTGATAGCTGGTTCTCCCCGAAATGACTTGAGGGTCAGCCTCACTTTATAGAATAGAGGGGGTAGAGCACTGATAGGGCAAGGTTCCTCACAAGGAGCCGAGTTCTTTCAAACTCCGAATACCTCTATTTGTTAAGTGGGAGTGAGACTGTGGGGGCTAAGCTCCATAGTCAAAAGGGATTCAGCCCAGACCATCAGCTAAGGTCCCTAAATTCAGGCTAAGTGGTAAAGGAAGTGGGATTACACAGACAACCAGGAGGTTGGCTTAGAAGCAGTCATCCTTTAAAGAAAGCGTAACAGCTCACTGGTCGATGCGATTCTGCACCGACAATTCAACGGGGCTCAAGTCTGGTACCGAAGCTATGGTTTTCGTCAGTAAATGACGGAAAGGTAGGGGAGCATTCCCTGACAATGAAGTTCATCCGTAAGGGTGGATGGAGTCAAGGGAAGAGAGAATGTCGGCATAAGTAGCGAAAATCCCGATGAGAATTCGGGACACCGAAAGCCTAAGGTTTCCTGGGGAAGGTTCGTCCGCCCAGGGTTAGGCGGGAGCTAAGTCAAGGCCGAAAGGCGTAGACGATGCACAGCTGGTTAATATTCCAGCCCCATCTGGTAAGCGTTAACACCTAAGGGGGGACGGAGAGGAATAAGTCATCCGGTGATTGGTAGTACCGGTTTAACTCCTGAAGTCCGCTTGTGGCAAATCCATGAGCGCCAAGGACTGATGGAGGAATACGAGCTCAATCGCAAGAGCGAGCGAAGTGGCTGAGTTCTTCTTCCAAGAAAAGCCTCGTAGGGAGTTTATCAGGTGCCCGTACCGCAAACCGACACAGGTAGGCTGGGGGAATACCCTAAGGTGCGCGAGATAACCCTTGCTAAGGAACTCGGCAAAATAACCCCGTAACTTCGGAAGAAGGGGTGCCTAAGTAGAATATGGTTATTCAATAATTATATTTGAAAAGGCCGCAGCGAAATGGCTCCTGCGACTGGTTATCAAAAACACAGGGCTCTGCAAACTCGTAAGAGAATGTATAGGGCCTGACAAGTGCCCAGTGCCGGAAGGTTAAGAGGAGGTGTCATTTGTCTTCGGACAGAGAAGCACTGAATCCAAGCCCCGGCAAACGGCGGCCGTAACTATAACGGTCCTAAGGTAGCGAAATTCCTTGTCGGGTAAGTTCCGACCCGCACGAATCTTGTAACGATGGGAGCGCTGTCTCGGCGAGGGGCTCGGCGAATTTGTGATACCTGCGAAGACGCAGGTTACCCGCGGCTAGACGATAAGACCCCGGAACCTTTACTGCAACCTGCTATTGGATTTTAGAATAATCTGCGTAGGATAGGTGGGAGGCTATGAAGTCCTGATTCCGGTCAGGATGGAGCCATTGGTGAAATACCACTCTTATTATTTTGAAATCCTAACCTCTGTCTGTGAATCCAGGCAAGGGACAGTGGGAGGTGGGCAGTTTGACTGGGGCAGTTGCCTCCTAAAAGGTAACGGAGGCGCCCAAAGGTTCCCTCAGCCTGGTTGGCAATCAGGTGTCGAGTGTAAGT
>JAAYXZ010000151.1 GCA_012515635.1 Elusimicrobiota bacterium | reverse complement strand
TGACAGGATTTCAAGCAACAGGGTCTTTTCTACCTTTGTCTATCCCAATGTTTTTGCTTCTTTTCTCCTCTTTCTTATTCCTCTCTCCTTTTTCTACACTATTTCAAAAGAAAAACTGCCTATAAAAATAACTTCAGGCATTGTTCTTATCCTTGCTTTATGGAATATGTTTCTTACAGGTTCAAGCGGAGGACTGTATATTCTTTTGATGATTCTGCAAATAATGCTTCTTTTCCTCCTGTTTGATACAAAAAAACTGAAGGTTATCCTTCCGATTATCATTCTTTTAGAGATAGGTTTTGTTTTTGGTTGCTACAGGGCAGAAAAACTCCCCAAGATGAGTTCCTTTGCCGACAGGGTGCAATACTGGAACTCAGCCGCAGCAGTATTCAAAGAACATCCTTTGTTAGGAGTGGGAGCTGAAAACTATAAATACCATTACACAAAACATAAACTGCCGGAGACAATGGAGGCAAAACACCCACATTCAATATTATTTGCAGCTCTCGCGGAGACAGGAGTTGTAGGAACCTTCTTTCTCTTTGCTTTTCTGGTAATAACCGCTGTAAATCTATTCAAAAAAGCAAGGGTATCTCCTGAAGCGGCGGGAATATCCTTCTCTTTTTTAGCATTTTTACTCCATAATTTTATTGACTTTAATTTTATAAACCCTTCTGTTGCCCTGCTCTTCTTTATCACAGGCGGACTTGCTGTTGCTGACAGGGGAAAAAGGGATATTGTAAGCCGTCTTTCCTTGACAAAATACCGTAATTTCCTTATCATATTGATATTAATTCTAACAGGAATTGGCTATATACGATATTCTTTTTCTCTAAAAGCGCTTTATAAGTCAAACAGAGAACGGGATATTAATAACAGGCGTTATGATATTGAAAGGGCAGAGAAATTGTATCCTCAAAACTTTGAGATATATGAGAAGAAAGGTGATGCTTTTAACTTTCTTTTTAAAATAAAAAAAGAGGCATCTTATCAGAGACAGGCAGAGGTTTTATACCAACAGGCAGTTTCTTTAAATCCTTTTTATACTGCTTCTTACAGAAAACTTGCTCTTCTGTATGAGGATTTGGGCGATTATGAGGCGGCAGAGAAAATGTATCTTAATTTCCTGAAACTTTATCCCAATAAAAAACAGTATAATATAGAAGCGGCTGTGTTTTATAAAAAAAGAGGGGACGAGGCAAACTTTAACTATTATTACGAAAAGAGTAAAAACCTTTTTCCTGTTACTACAGAAGAACAAAAAATTACACAGGATTACGAAAAATGGATAGAATCGCAGAGATAGAGACACGCAAAGGCGAAAAAGCGCAGTATTTTAAGGTAGGTCAGGAATCCACAGATATACAAAAGGGAGATAAGTGTATTGTGGAGTTCACTCAGGGGACAGTTGATTATGGGAAGGTTTACGGTTTCGTTGAGACCAAGTCATTGCTTAAACCAACGATATCAGGCAAGATACTAAGAAAAATAACGGACAGCGACTTTGCTACCATAAAAGAAAACCGCAAAAAAGCAATAGAATCCATCAGTATCTGCAAAGAAAAGATAACAACATATAAACTTCAGATGAAACTGGTTGACGCAGAGTATTCCTTTGATAGAACTAAAATCACGTTTTACTATTGGTCGGAGAACAGGATTGATTTCAGAAACCTTGTAAGAGAACTGGCTAAGATATTCAACTGCCGAATAGAGATGCGTCAAATAGGGCTGAGAGACGAGGCAAAAATCAAGGGCGGCTACGGAATATGCGGTTATCCTCTATGTTGCGCACAGTTTTTGAGAAGGTTTGATTCTATAACCATGCGGATGGTAAAAAACCAGAATCTACCGCTTGATATAACTAAAATCACAGGACAGTGCGGCAGATTGTTATGCTGTCTGGGGTATGAAGACGGAATGTATAAAAAGGAGAACCCGAAAAAGAAATGAAAATCTATATAACAACCCCCATCTATTATATCAACGCTGAACCCCATATAGGACACACATATACAACTATTGCGGCAGATACACTCGCCCGATTTTACAAGATGGCGGGGTATGATGTTTTTTTTCTGACCGGCACGGATGAACACGGACAAAAGATCTATGAATCGGCCAAAAAACAGAACATTTCCCTTGATGAGTTTGTGAATAAAATCGCAGGCATATATAAAAACATGTGGGATACTCTTGGAATTTCTTATTCGCGATTTATAAGAACGACAGAGAAAGAGCATGAAGAGACCGTAAGAACTATCTTTACTACTTTACTGAAAAAAGGCGACCTCTATAAAGGGGAATATCAGGGTTACTACTGCGTTCCTTGCGAAAGTTATGCAATACCAGAAGATGAGAGCAACCCGCTCTGTCCTGACTGCCAAAGACCGATGAATAAAATATCGGAGCCATCCTATTTTTTCCGCATCTCCAAATATGCAGACAAACTTGAAAAACATATTGAGGAGAATAATTTTATAAAGCCGGACTTCAGAAAGAATGAGGTTCTTAATTTTATACGTTCGGGATTGCACGATATAAGCGTTACGAGAAAAAACATTGAATGGGGCATCTCTGCGCCTGTTCCTGAGGATTTTACAATATATGTGTGGTTTGATGCGCTCATAAATTATCTAAGCGGTATCGGGTATTTGAAAAATGACGAGTTGTTTTCAAAATTCTGGCCGCCTGATGTCCAGTTTCTCGGAAAAGATATTATACGGTTTCACCATATTATCTGGCCATGCCTGTTGCTTGCGCTTGACCTGCCTCTTCCAAAGACAGTTTTTGCGCATGGATGGTGGGTATCAGGAAAGGATAAAATTTCAAAATCCAAAGGAAACATCATAGATCCCCTGAAGATTATAGAGGAATACGGACTGGATGCGTTCCGATACTTTCTTTTAAGAGAAATTCCTTTCGGTCTTGACGGAGAATACTCTGATGAGCGATTCAAAAAAAGATACAACAGCGACCTTGTCAATGACATTGGGAACCTTGTAAACAGAACCCTAAACCTTGTAGAAACAAAGGCAGACGGAGTAATAGACGATGAGCCACTGGATATCTCTTTGGTCAATTTTGC
>JAAYXZ010000150.1 GCA_012515635.1 Elusimicrobiota bacterium | reverse complement strand
AAAGGCTGTTTTATCTCTAACAGCGGAAGGAACTGTAATTGCGACGGGAGGAAGTGTGGTTTATAGCTGCAAAGCCATTAAGCATCTTAAAGAAAAAGGAATATTGATTTATCTTGACCTGGACTTTGATGAAATTGAAAAACGCATCAAGAATATGACTACGAGAGGTATTGCAATGGAAAAAGGGAAAACCTTGCGAAATATCTATGAGGAACGGATTCCATTATATGAGAAGTATGCAGACATCATCGCAGACTGCAATGGAAAGACTATGGAAGAAAACCTTGAAAAAATTATTAAAGAACTTAAGAATAGGGAATAGGGAATTGTTCGTGGTTAGTAGTTTGAAGAAAAAATCAGATTATAGATAATAGATAACAGATAATAGTTAAGGTGGATTTTCTTTAGGAAAGTCAAATATTTTGAATGATAGCTTTGTGAAGCAAAGGTTTCCTTACTTTTTATCTATTATTTCTTATCTCTTATCTCTTATCTTTACATAACCCCTAACCTCTAACCTCTGATAAGATATAGGAGAATCTTATGATATCGAAAATAAAAGAAATATACTTCAGCGCTAAAGAGAAAAAGAGCAGCTTAATAAATAAATATCTTGATTATCATAATAGTAAGCTGATAATGCCTCTTATTTTTGCTGGTTTATTTTATGTTATAGCGATCTGCTTGGCATTATTTACAAAGCATATTTTCTATTTTTTCAATTTTATGTATATAGGGACAGCGTTAGGAATAGGACTCTTTTTAAATATATCTTTAAAAAAGAAATATATATCATGGGCAAGACGTATTACACAATTTATGATAGGGTTTTATATGCTTGTTTTTGTTGGATTTATACTTAGAGAGAACATTCAAATAGAAGGCTTTGTTCTATATCTTTTTTCAGGTATATTTACAGGTGCTGTTTTACATTATATTATAGCGAAAATTATTGGTCCGATTGTTTTTAACAGGGGATGGTGCGGATGGGCTTGCTGGACAGCAGCGATTCTGGATGTACTGCCTTGGAAGGACCCCCCCCGGAATAGAGAAAAAAAACTTGAAAAATTGCCATATATAAGCTTTTCACTGTCTATGCTCGTTGTTTTATTAATTTGGTTCATAATTATTGACAGGAATATGGAACATGTTCAGAAAACGGCATTGTATGGCATGATTGCAGGAAATCTTATTTACTATATACTTGGAGTTGTTTTAGCTTTTATATTAAAAGATAACAGGGCTTTTTGCAAATATCTTTGCCCCATAGCAGTAATAATGAAGGTCACGGCTCGTTTTTCATTACTGAAAATAGGCTTTTATAGAAAACGCTGCACGGAATGCGGTTTATGCGAATTAAAATGTCCGATGAATATAAAGCATATGGAATATAAGAATAAAGGAACGCGTATTTTTTCTACTGAGTGCATTCTATGCTGCACCTGCATAGATATTTGTCCGGAAAAAGCTTTAAACATGAAATTCAGGTTTGATGCCCGTTTGCCGGAAGAACAAAAAACATCTGAAAAGTCTGCTGATAAGACATTTGAAGAAAACAATCAGGGCGAAAATGCGTAAGGAGGAATAATATGACTTTAAATATGATAATACTTGAGGATACATATGGAGTTTGCAGATTGACAACGGAAGGAAGGCCGGATTGGGTACAAGGAGATTTTTTTTCAATTACAAAAACGTATGACGAAATATCTGTTGTTT
>JAAYXZ010000002.1 GCA_012515635.1 Elusimicrobiota bacterium | reverse complement strand
TATAATGACCTATACTGCAGAAAAATATCCGAAGAAGTAAAGGCAAATATATTATTTTTCGGTCATAACAAAATAACAAAAAAAGGTGTCTATGAGAAAGATAACATCGTTTTTTCAAACCTTAATGGCGTTGCAGAATTATTCAATACAGAAAAAACTAAACTATGGGGCAAAGGCAATATTGATAATATAATGGCATCCGCTCTTATAGGGCTTCTATGCAATGTCTCTACCGAAAGCATAATTGAGACCGTTTATACATTTGCCCAACTGCCGCACCGCCTTGAAAAGGTAACTGAAATCAACGGGATATTGTTTATCAATGACTCAAAATCAACAAATCCGCACTCTGTGATAAATGCGCTCGGCAGTATAAAAGACGGAACGAAAAGCATACTCATTATGGGCGGGCAAAACAAGAATGTTTCTTTCTCTTCAGTAATTCCTTACCTTAGCAAAAATGTCGGGGCTATTATCCTAATGGGGGAAGCGAAAGAAGAGTTAGCAGAAGAATTCAAAAAGACAGGTCTCCCTCTGATATTTGCAGAGACTGTAAAAGACGCGGTGCAACAGGCATATAAAAACGCTGAGAGCGGCGATATCGTCATGTTTTCGCCTGGTTGCGCTTCTTTTGATATGTTCAACAACTACAAGGAGCGCGGTAATGCTTTTAAAAACGAGGTTCTCGCTTTATCTTAAGATATTATTAACAGGGGCGGCATTGGTTCTGCTGGGCAGTATCTTTTTGTTCAGTTCCAGTTCAATATACGGAATATCACGAACAGGTAATCCGGCCTATTATTTCATAAAACATCTTGTATGGCTGCTGTTAGGTCTATTGGGTATATTACTGATTAACAGGAAAGATGTGCAGTTTTTTGAAAAATACAGTTTCTATGTTTTTCTTTTCTCTTTAATTTTACTTCCCCTGCCGAAATTTTTAGGAGATTTACGATGGATAAGGTTAGGACCGTTAAGTTTTCAGCCATCTGAACTGGTAAAATTTACATTCATATTATATATGGCAAGTTATTTCAAAAGAAAACAGTCCGTCATAAAAAACTTCAGCACCCTGATAGTCCCGTTAGGTTTTTTCCTGCTAATTACAGGTATCCTGCAAATCCAAAAAGATATCGGAACTTTTTTCATTGTTTTTTTCACTTTTCTACTTATGGTATTTCTTGCTGGAGCAAAAATAAAACATATCTTGATTATTATGCTCTTAGGGTTAATCCTTATCGGAGGACTGGTTATAATGTTCCCTTACAGAATACAGCGTGTGAAAACTTTTTTTAATCCTTCATCGGATACTCAAGGGTCGGGGTACCAGACAATTCAATCCCTAATTGCTATAGGGTCAGGCGGTATTACAGGCAAAGGGCTCGGTTCAGGGGAAAGAAAACTTAAGTTTTTACCCGAAGCGCATAAGGACTATATCTATGCTGTGGTTGGGGAAGAGATGGGGTTTCTGGGAACATCTTTTATACTTGTTTTGTTTATATTTCTTGTCTTTTCCTGTTTCGCTATTAGTAACATAACTTCAGATACTTACCTTAAGTTTCTTTCCGCAGGTATCGGCGGACTTTTCGGGTTTCAGTTTCTTCTCCATGCATATGTGGTGTTAAAAATTGTTCCGGCAAAAGGGACAACATTGCCCTTCTTTAGTGTAGGGGGGTCTTCATTGCTTATAAACCTTCTTACGCTCGGTCTTCTTTTAAATATAGCCAGAAAGGTATGCACGGAGGAGAACAGGGAAAAACCTGATATCCCCTATTTATCCATTCATTAGTTTTGACGTTCCATTGATATGTTCAGTTTTATGCCTACATTCAGGGGAATACTGTGATTTTCTGTCTCTTTCTGGTCTGAAGATGACGGCATTTTAAAGACGATATTCAAAACAAGGTCCACTATACCGTTAAAACTGTTTATCTCTCCCTTGTTTTCATCAAAGACAAATTTACCTTTTGAGGTATTCTTACCTGTAAAAACGGTAGTAATATCCTTCTCCTTATTCTCTTCCTTTATTATCTGATTAGAAGATAGTTGTATTGCGGTCTCCTTCTCTGCCTGAGAATAGTTATAAACAAATATTAAGGGACTCATCGGAACTCCGGGTATGTTAAATGCAGGGATCTTCTGCTTCCAGGGTTTGGCGATTTTTTCAGGAAAGACAGGCAACAACATAAAAATTTGAGCAATATCCAAAATCCCGGGGGCTATCTCTTTTATGCTTACAATCTCTCCGTCAGGTTTTATCTCTATAACAGATGTTGATATAACCTGCGATACCGCATTTTCATTATCCGACAAGTCTTCAAAGACGTTGTTATTCAGTTTAACAACTGTTTTGGAAGGGGTTACCTTGATAATATATCTGTCATCCTTAACTTCTATGGTCTCAAATGTAATAATACCTTTTGAGAAAATACTGAATTTTTCGTTTGGAATATCTTCGTATTTATATGTTATATCTCCTGCTATATTAAAACTATACATCAAAGGGATTTCGGGAGAGAACTTATAGGACGGACCTGCTATGGCTAAAGATGTAAAAACTGCCGATAACAATAAAACCGCAATACATTTAACTTTTGTTTTCATAGCGACTCCTCCACAAATTCTTTCAGTCGTTCAACTACTATTTCAAGATTTCCCATGCTTGTCGCATAAGAGATTCTAACAAATTTGTCTGCCCCGAATTCCGCTCCGGGAACTACAGCCATAAATTTTTCTTCAAGGAGCCGTTTACTCAGAGTTATAGAGTCCATATCTTTATAATTGAAGAACAGGTAAAATGCCCCCATCGGCTTAGGATAGTAGATCTCTTTAGGCAGGTTATTCAAGAGATAATCCCTCCTTCTTTGAAATTCTTTTACCATACAGGAATAAAGAGTTTTCCCTTGCCTGATAGCAATAACCGATGCCTTTTGCGCTATTGTAGATGGAGCGGATGTTGTCTGTCCTTGTATCTTGCTGATTGCATCCGCTATATCCTTTTCCGCTGCGATATAACCTATACGCCAGCCGGTCATAGCAAAGGTCTTTGATACGGCATTGACCACCACCGTAAGTTTTTTCATTTCAGGAGAACAGGTAGCAATACTGATATGTTTTTTCCCGTTATATATAATCTTTTCATATACTTCATCTGATATGCAAAGTATATTATTTTTAATAAGCAGATTCGCTATATCTTCTATCTCCGCTTTATCATACACTATACCTGTAGGGTTGGCAGGAGTGTTAAGAATCAATGCTTTTGTTTTCTTGTTGATAAGCGACTGTAAATACTCCATATCTATCTTAAAATTCTCATCCCATCGGCAAAAGACAGGGACTCCGCCGGCAAGCCGCACCATTTCAGGATAACTCACCCAATAAGGAGCGGGTATTATTACCTCATCTCCCGGATTAAGAATTGATAGAAATATGTTATATAGGGAGTGTTTGGCTCCGTTTGAAACAACTATCTGCGAAGAGGAGTAGGATAAACCGTTCTCCTTCTCTAACTTCTCGCTTATCGCCTCCCTTAACTCCAAAATACCTGCCGACT
>JAAYXZ010000149.1 GCA_012515635.1 Elusimicrobiota bacterium | reverse complement strand
TAAGTCGTGCTTAATTTCTCTTCTTCCATTAAAAGAATCGGGAATGTCAGCTCATAGCTATCTATAAAATGCTGAATGGTATCCCTTGACCCATCGGAATATGTTAGATTAACTCCGATAATTTCCACATTCTCATCTTCAGCATATTTCTCATAATATTCCTGTAAATGAGGCATTTCTTCTTTGCATGGAGGACACCATGTTGCCCAGAAGTTGATGACCACCACTTTGCCTTTATAATCTGAAAGTGTTATAGATTTTCCGTTAATATCTTTCAGTGTAAAATCCGCCGCTTTTTTTACTTCCGCCTTTGAGCAAGATAGAAGCAAAAACATTGCAAGCACAGGTATAAAAATATTTCTCACAATAATCTCCTTTCTGTTACAGTTTTTTTTCTGCTGTCAGCGTAAAAGCCCCATCCTTTATTTCAGATAGACACATTATAATACAACAGTTGTTCTTGGCATTCCACCATGCGCATCCCTCTTCAATGCAAAGGTCAAAATCATCAATAAATTCAGGGACGCCAAAGGTTGCTTCTCCCAATGGACGTTTCTGCGCCCGCAGACGTAACGGACACTTCATAAGAGTTCACCTCCTCTTAAAGAATAGCAAAACACCGTTATTCTTTATATGAATTTTCTTATAACATCAAGAAACTCATTAGTCAGCCGCTCAAGCATATTTTCTGAGTATGCCTCTATACGCACAACAACAGCCGGCTGTGTATTTGAAGCTCTTACTAACGCCCATCCATTAGAGAAAAAAACTTTAACACCATCTATATCGGATATTTTTTCCCCTTTTGAGGAGAAGAACTTTTTTATATTTTCCACAGCATCAAATTTTATATTATCAGGAACTGTGAGACGTATCTCCGGAGTTGAGTAATATCTTTTGATTCCTTCCAATAATTCCGAAGGATTCTGTCCTGTCTCATCCATTATTTTAAGTAGGCGCAAGGAAGCATAAATAGCGTCATCATATCCAAGGTACTCATCGGCAAAGTAGAGATGCCCCGAGAGTTCTCCGGCTAAAGGCGCTTTTTCAATGCGCATTTTGTCTTCTATAAGAGAGCGTCCTGTCTTCCATATTAAAGGCACTCCCCCTGCTTTTATTATCTCTTCTTCCAATGTTTTACTGCATTTCACATCAAATATAATTTTAGAGCCGGGCAGTTTTTTCAAAACATCTTTTCCGTAGATAACTAATAGTTGGTCCCCCCATAGAATATTCCCTTTTTCATCCACTACGCCTAAACGGTCAGCATCCCCGTCGTAGCCAAACCCTGCATCCAGGTTATTATCTGTAACCGTCTTTATCAAATCCTCCATATTTTCAGGGACAAGCGGATCAGGTAAATGGTGTGGAAAAGACGGGTCGCTTTCGGTGTAAAGAGGTATTACATCAAGCCCTATTTTTTCAAATAAATCAACTATTAAAGGGCCCGCTGTTCCGTTTCCTGTATCAATAGCGATTTTAAAAATCCGTTTAAAATTAAATCTGTCCGATATAAATTGTATATAATTCTGCGACATTTCTCTCTGAAGATATTCTCCTTTTCCTTCTTCAAAGTTATTGTTTTCAATTATATCCGCAATTTTTTGTATCTCTTTCCCATACAAACTTTTATTTTCTATTGCCAACTTAAAACCATTAAATTCTGGGGGATTGTGGCTTGCGGTAACCATTATGCCTGCATCAAATGAGTTGGTGTGGATTGCAAAATATAAGACAGGGGTGGGAACTATATGGATATCTGTTACATTACATCCGGAATCCAATAATCCTGAAATCACCTTTTCTTTTAGTTCAGGGGTTGTTATTCTGTTATCACCTGCTATACATACGCTTTTTTTCCCTTTGCGCCTTACAATACTTCCAAAACTTCTTCCCAATAGGTAAGGGGTGTCATTTTTCAGGTCTTCAGTGTAAATACCTCTTATATCATACTCCCTGAAGATAGTTCTGTTAACTTTCCCCATAATATAACATTATACACTATATTTGTTTTAATTGACAACATTGTATTTGCTGATATAGAAAGAAACAGATAGATAACAGACAAGAATCTTGATTGTAGTATTTATACTTCAGTCCACAACTTTTCAAGTTTGTAATATTCCCGCGTTTCAGGAAGGAATATGTGGACCATTACATCTTCATAGTCAAGAAGAACCCATTCTCCCTTTCTAAGCCCATCTACCGAGATAGGATGTTCTTCTATCTTTTCTAATAGCGCTTCAGCAAGCGTTTTTGTATGTATGGGCGAGTTTCCTGAAGCAATTACAAAGTAATCAGTAATCCATGTCTGTTTACCTACAAAGAGAGCGTTTATGTGTTCCGCCTTTTTGTTTTCCAATACAGAGACAATTCTTTTTATTTTGTTGTTAATTTCTTCCTCCTGCCTGTTCTTTTCATTTTACTGCATTATTTTGAAAAAGGAAACACTTACTTGATATTTTTCTCTGATGTGTTAAAATTGTAAACTCAAAAATGAAAGCAGAAAAGAGGGGGATTTTTTATGGATAAGATACAGTTTAACGCGGAAGAAAGAGATGGAAAAGGCAAAGGGGTATCAAGAAAACTAAGGTCTTCCGGATTTATTCCCGCGGTTCTTTATGGACCAGGGTATGAATCTGCGCAATTGAAAGTAGAGAAGAAAGGTGCGGAAGATATTATAAGAAAACTTGAATCCCACAATGTTATGGCTGATGTTGTTATAAAGAAAGGGAAAAAGAAGGAGACGGTAAAAATTTTATTAAAGGATATCCATATAGACCCGATACGCGGAGATATTTTACACCTTGATTTTTACAGAATCAGAATGGACCATACCGTAAGAATGGAAGTTGTTATTCACCTTATAGGGGAAGCGCCTGGTATAGAAAAAAGAGGGATACTCAAACAGGAATTGAGGGAATTACAGGTTCAGGCATTACCTGATAAGATTCCTTCAATGGTTGAAGTAGACATCTCGCAACTTGATATAGGAGACGCTATTCTGGTTAAGGATATTACCTTGCCTGAAGGAATTTCTATAGTTGATGACCCGGAAAAGGTTGTTGTTACCATGCTTGCGCCGAGAGTAGAGAAGGTGGAGGCTGAGGAAGGCGAAGTTGAAGCAGCCGCTGAGGTATCTACAGAACCTGAGGTTATAAGCCAGAAGGAAACAGAAGAAAGAAGAAAAGAAAAAGAGACAAGAGAAAAGTCAGAGAAAGAGTGAAAATCATAGTTGGACTCGGTAATCCTAAAATTGGATACGGCAGCACAAGGCATAATATAGGATTTAGAGTTATTGATTTATTAAGGAGAAAATATCTTCCTTCAAAGGTTATAAAAACACATTATTATAGGGGTTGGGAAACAAAGATAATAAAGTCCAAATCTGTTCTTATCAAACCCAAGACATTTATGAATGAAAGTGGCATAGCAGTGAAAAGCGCTTTTGACAGATTCGGTATTAGTGTTGAGAATTATATAATAATACATGATGAGCTTGATGTCTCTCTGGGGGATATAAAAATTACAAAAGGGAAGAGTCCAGGTGGACATAAAGGTGTTCTTTCGGTAGTAAACGAATTAGGTAGTAAGGAATTTATACGGATAAGGGTAGGAATATGCGGTGAGAATATTAGCGTCCCATACATAGATTATGTCCTATCCCCTTTTCTGAAGGAAGAAAAACATCTGGTTGAACAGGGCTTGGAAAAGGCAATACTATCTGTAGAAGAGATTATGAAAAGCGGTATTGAAAAAGCAATGAGTTTATATAACGCCTGAGAAAAAAAAGGGGGAAAAGAAAATGGACGGAGTAGGAATACAGGTTTTTGCGTTGATTAGTTCGTTGATAGCAATAGCATTTACGGGTATTCTCGTAAAAAGTATTATGAGAAAATCAGAAGGAACACCCGAAATGGTAGAGATAGCACATGCAGTAAAGGTAGGGGCAAAGGCATACCTTGTAAGACAATATCAAGGAGTTAGTATCTTCTTCGGAGTAGTGTTTGTTATTCTGCTTGTTTTGACAAAATTAGGATATACAAATATATTTATTCCTATCTCTTTTCTTTTTGGAGGATTTTTCTCCGCTTTAAGCGGTTACATAGGCATGACAGTAGCAACCAATTCTTCTGCCAGAACAACATATGCGGCAAAAAATTCCCTTAATGAAGCATTAAGGGTGGCATTCTCTTCAGGTCTGGTTATGGGATTAATTGTTGTAGGACTTGCGTTGTTTTTTATAAGCGCGGGGTATTCTTTTGTAAGATATTTTAATGCAGACCTTAGTTTTATTGCAACCACAATGGTCTCTTTCGGTATGGGTGCGAGCGCACAGGCGCTTTTTGCAAGATTGGGCGGAGGCATCTACACGAAAGGCGCAGATGTTGGAGCAGACCTTATAGGAAAAGTGGAGGTTGGCATACCTGAAGATGACCCAAGAAATCCTGCAGTTATAGCAGATAACGTTGGTGATAATGTTGGGGATATAGCAGGTATGGGCGCAGACCTTTACGAATCATATGTTGGTTCAATAGTAGCCACTATGGCGTTGGCTGTATCAGCAGGACTTGGATTTAAAGGAATCTCTCTGCCTTTAGCCATAGCCGCGCTTGGTATATTTACTTCTATCATCGGTTCTTTCTTTGTAAGCGTGAAAGAAGAAGCGACGCAGGCCAATCTGTTAATGGCGCTTAGAAAAGGCACATATATTGCAGCTATTCTTGTGATTATTGCATCCTATTTTGCAATTACGATGATACTGGGTGCGGAACATAAACGGATATTTGGTTCTGTTATATGTGGTGTAATAGCAGGACTTCTTATAGGATTTTTTACCGAATACTACACATCGGATAGTTATAAACCCACACAAAACGTGGCGCAATCAGCTCTTACAGGGCATGCAACTGTTATTATTGAAGGTATAGCCACAGGTATGAACTCCACATTATTACCTATTTTGGTAATAGTTGTTGCAACTGTTGGCGCTTATCTGTTTGCCGGTGGAGCTAATAACCCGTCTGTAGGGCTTTATGGTATAGGGCTTGCGGGTGTAGGGCTTCTGAGTACGCTTGGAATAACACTTGCTACGGACTCCTATGGTCCTGTAGCGGATAATGCAGGAGGTAATGCAGAGATGTCGCACCAGCCGCCGTTTGTCAGACAAAGAACAGATGCGTTGGATTCTCTTGGAAACACCACAGCCGCGACAGGCAAAGGATTTGCTATTGGTTCTGCAGCTCTTACCACTCTTGCGCTTATTGCCGCTTTTAAGGAGCAGATCATTATGTTGGGTGGAAAGATGGACCTTTCTGTAATGAATGTCCGTATTCTTTCGGGTATTTTTATCGGTGTGATGTATCCGATGTTCTTCTCTTCCTTGGCTTTGCGAGCCGTAGGTAAAACAGCGCAGGATATAGTGGCGGAGGTAAGACGGCAATTTAAAGAGATAGCAGGGTTGATAGAGGGCAAGGCAAAACCCGATTATGCAAGAGCGGTAGATATATGCACAAAGTCAGCGCAGAAAGAGATGCTCAAGCCAGCTGTTATTACCGTAATACTGCCTATAGTGGTCGGTCTTTTGCTTGGATTGGATGCATTGATGGGGCTTTTAGTGGGGGCAATGGCAGGCGGTTTTGTTCTTGCTGTTATGATGGCAAATGCAGGCGCCTCATGGGATAACGCAAAAAAATATATAGAGAACGGTAATTTTGGAGGCAAGGGAACCGATGCGCACAAGGCCTCCGTAACAGGCGATACAGTGGGCGACCCATTCAAAGATACTGCCGGTCCTTCACTGAATATCCTTATAAAGCTGATGTCCATAATAGCCATTGTCTTTGCATCGTTTATTATGCACAACACACTCTTTAAATAGAAGAACTTAAAATGGACAAGGTTTATTCCGAATCATTAAAATTGCACAAAGAGGCAAGGGGCAAGATAGAGATAGCATCAAAAGTCCCGCTTAACAATAATCAAGATCTTTCCCTTGCCTATACTCCTGGTGTTGCAGAACCGTGCAGAGAAATATACAAAAATAAAGCATCTGTTTATGAATATACTTCAAAATGGAGTACTGTTGCGGTTATTACAGACGGCAGTGCGGTATTAGGGCTTGGCAATATAGGGGCTGAGGCTGCGTTACCAGTAATGGAAGGGAAAGCAATCCTTTTCAAAGAGTTTGGTGGCGTGGACGCTATTCCTGTGTGTTTATCAAGCCAGGATACTGAGGAAATTATAAAAGCAATAACCATTATCTCTCCGACATTCGGAGGAATTAATCTTGAAGACATATCCGCTCCGCGGTGTTTTACTATAGAAACCCGTCTTTTAGAGACACTCTCTATACCTGTCTTTCATGATGACCAGCATGGGACTGCTGTTGTTGTTCTCGCTGCTCTTATAAATGCGCTCAAACTACTTGCCAAAAAAATAGAAGATATAAAAATAGTGATAAATGGAGCAGGGTCTGCCGGCATTGCAATAGTAAAATTCCTTTATTATTCAGGGGCAAGGAAAATGTTGTTGTGCGACAGAAGTGGTATTATCTATCAAGGCAGAAAAGAAAATATGAATTTTGCGAAAGAGGAAATCCAAAAATACTTATCTCCTTCCAATAGCGGGACTCTTATTGATGCGATGAGAGAAGCCGATGTTTTTATAGGAGTTTCAGGACCTGATACTGTAAGTGAGGAAATGATAAGAGTAATGAATAAAGGAGCAGTTGTCTTTGCTTTATCCAACCCTGTCCCTGAAATTATGCCTGAAAAGGCAAAGAATGCAGGTGCAGTTATAGTGGGAACAGGAAGAAGCGATATGGAGAACCAAATAAACAATCTGCTTGCATTTCCAGGTATTTTTCGAGGTGCTTTTGATGTGAGGGCAAAAAAGATTACAGAGAAAATGAAACTTGCGGCTAGCTATGCAATAGCTAACTATGTGTCAGAAAACAAACTCTCTGCCGATTATATTATTCCGTCTGCACTGGATAAAAATGTGGCAAAAAAAGTTTCAGAGAGTGTTGCTTCTGCTTGGATTGAATAATAAATCTTAAAACTCTTCCATCTCATCTTCTTTAATTGAGTCAAGATAATTTTGCAGTATTATCTGCGCTGAAAGTTTATCTATAAATTTTTTTCTTTTTCTTCTGCTTAAGTCCGCCTCTATCATTATTGTCTCTGCTTGATGGGAACTCATCCGTTCGTCAAAAGGTATAAAAGGGATAGTAATATCATTTTTCAGTTTCTCTATAAAGGCCATTGTCTTTTCTGTCTGGTTGCTGATAGAGCCATCCATTCGCAAAGGAAGCCCATAAATAACACTCTCTACCGCATATTTTGTTATAAGCGCTTTTATTTTTTCTGTCTCTTGTTCACCGCGGTCAATTTTACTAAGTCCTCTTGCCAGTGTTTTTGTCTCATCACTTACAGCCACTCCTACCCATTTGTCCCCTACGTCTAAACAAAGTATCCTCATCTTTTTGTTATTCCTTTCTCATTTCTATTTTTTTTATTATAATCCAAATCACTAAAAAACATAAATAACAAAAATAAAAAGTAAAAACACTCTCTCTTTTCACATTTTTTGATAAACTTATGTGTTTTTAGGTATTTTCAGGCAATAAATGAACAAACTTGACAAAATATACAATACATAGTACAAATAAATGATGAAGTCCAATGCAAATACCAAAAATTCGCGGCAGAGAGCAAAACCACACAAAGTTAACCAATTAAACCATACGATTAGTTATCCAATAAGGAGGAAGGGCTATGCGTATTAAAAAGACCATATTTTTCTTAGGGATAATCTTCTTATTTCTATTAAAAGGTGTTTTAGTGGCGGGAGATGTGCCGTCTCTTGTTGGTCACTGGGACTTTGAATCATCTCTAAATCTGGCGGATGCAACAGGTAATTTTACTAACGGTACAGTTGTAGGAGGCGTATCGTGGAATGCCGGAGAAGGAGCCGCCTCATTTGATGGCACAGGTTATATCAGATTAACTTGCCCTTCCAATGTTGATCTAACAGATGGCTGCATAATAGAGGCGCGGGTCTATTTTCCTCCTGACGACCCGTGGGCTAAAACCGTATTCGGCGGTTTTTTCGGAAATGTAGGTTATTCCCTAAGCGGTCAATATTTTGCGTATAATCCTCTCGGTGGTTGGGTTGCGTTAAATTGTTATACGATACCGGGTGGTCAATGGATAATCTTAAAGGGAGAGAGGCAAGGCGGAAAACTCAAAATTTATGTTGATGGAGTAGAGCAACAAAGTATGGATGACCCGGGTTACACTCCAAATCTTGCGGATAACAGGGTTTATATCGGTAATTGTCCCGGCATTGACTGGTGTATGCAGGGATATATCAAATGGGTGAAACTTTACACTTTTCAAGATCTACCTGATAAAGCAAATCTGACAATATCAGCCCATAAAGGCGGCAGTATTGTTCTCCCTAGCGAAGGGACAGGTACTTATGAATATGATCTTGGAACGGTAGTAGATATTCAAGCAGCTGCGGCAGATAAATATCATTTTAAGGAATGGAAGGGTGATACCGGAAAAATAGACGATCCTTATAATGCTTCAACTACAATTAGGATGGATGGCAGCTATACAATTTATGCAACATTTGAGTCAGATACCCCTATGTCAGAATCTCTTATTGGCTGGTGGGATTTTACTACAAGTATTGATGTTGTGGATAAAATGGGCTATTTTCCTCAAGGGACATGCAGCTCAGGAGTATCATGGAATGCAGGGATGCAAGCCGCCTCGTTTAACGGAACAAGCGGTTATATGCAGATAATTCCTCCTGAAGAACTTGACCTAACAGACGGTTGCGCTATAGAAGCGCGTGTTTACATAACACCAGACCATTGGACCAAAGCTATATTTGGCGGATATTTTGGAGCAATTGGTTATCATCTTAATGGTCAATATTTTGGGTATACTAAAGGTCCTTGGACTACCTTGAGTTATACACTGCCTTCTAATCAATGGGTAACTGTAAAAGCAGTTAGAAATGCTGGTCAACTTAAAATTTACATTAATGATCAATTATTGGAAGAGATGGATGACCCAGATCCTCCGCCACACAATCCGATTGTGGACCGTAAGATTTATATAGGTGATTTTCCCGGTTTTGATTGGTTTTTCCAAGGGTATATACAATGGGTGAAACTTTACACCTTTGGGGAGAAGACCAGAGATGAATGGATAGAAGACCTTGAAGCTGTTTATATCCCTACCAATCCTGCTACTATGGGTAATGTCAGCAATAATCCTGGTATGTTGCTCAATGAAGTTCCTATTCCCGGTTCCACAGGATATTTCGGTTATTTATTTACCGAATACGGTTTTTGGCAGTGGCCGGATGTGTCAAGCCATGAAACGCACCTTAATAAATTAACACTTGCAGGAGTGAACATCCAGCAGGCAGAGGCATGGATAGACCTTGATGTTCCAGGAGGTAAGGTGCAGATGCATATGGCAGATGAGCAGATATCCGCGATACTTGAGCGTAATCCAGAGACAAAATTTTTGCTAAGGGTGGGATTTCGCGCAGGAGATGCATTTGCCTCGCGGCACCCAACAGAAGTGGTTAAATTTAATGACGGAACTACAGGTGGACATTGGAATAACCCGGCACAAGCGTATTTAACCGACCCCAATACTCCCCGATACTCTTTGGCATCTCATGTATGGGAAAGACAGGCGGCGCAGGGGTTGGTTGACCTGGCTAAGGTCTTATCCACAAAATCATACAAGGATAGTGTAATCGGCATAATTATAGGAGCGGGCACATGCGGTCAATGGCTGTGGTGGGGTGATTTTAATTATGAAACTTATTGTATTGATTTCAGTGATATTATGCTTCAACGGTATAAAGAATACGCAGAAGAGAAATATGTAACAGTAAGCGCTTTGCGAGCCGCATGGAATAACGCAAGTGTAACCTTTGACACAATAACCATCCCGACACTGGCAGAGCGCGGGGTAGATGTTCCCAACAGTGTAAGCGAGTTTCCTCCTGTAAGTTATCAGCAAGGTCAATTCGGCTATTTCCGTAACCCTGGTGTTGGCAATAATCAGAGGGTTGTTGACTATTATATAAGCATGAGCAGGGAGTTGAGCCGCCGTATGATATATCTTTGCAGGACATTCAAGACAGCGACAGACAACAAGATGCTGACAGGCGCGTTTTACGGCCCCACAGGAATAATCGGTTATAAGATGGAGGGTCAGTCATATTTTGATGAGGTTTTAGCGTCAGAGTGGATAGATTTTTGGGCAGACCCGTGGGCATATCAGGGCAGATGGGAAGGCGAACCGCTTTATGTCAATGCTCCGATGGGTTCCCTTCTTTTACATAACAAGACATATCTGATTGAAGCAGACCTCAGGACATCCGAATTAGGGTACAGGGACTTAGGATCTTCTCTGGACGAGTGGGGCGACCTTATGATGTTCCGCAAAAGTTTTATCCGCTCCGTCACCAATGGCGCATACAGTTATTGGTTTGAGATGCAATTTGACGGATGGTTTGAGAACGACACAATATTCCAAGGTATAGCTGAGGCATCGGAGATAAGCACACTTGCAATGTCGCTGGACAGGACAAGGAATACCGAGATAGCGGTTATCTATGACGGAGCAAGCTTGCTTTACGCATCTGACTGGCTTGACTATATTGCGTTGGTGCGTCAGACCATTCAGGGCTTGGGCT
>JAAYXZ010000148.1 GCA_012515635.1 Elusimicrobiota bacterium | reverse complement strand
GTCCGTTGTTATGGATTATATCCTTTATTAACCGGTAGCGACAGCATATTTCTTTGCAAAAGACGGAAGGGATAGATGACAAATAAGGGGGGCTGAAAGAATAATTTTAAGCCCCCTTGTAATACAGAAATTTTCTTCCTAAACAGGTGTTTTTATACTGTTAAAAAAACACATTTGACAAAATTTTATAAAGGTATAAAATGAAAAGAATGAGGTATATATGATACCTGTCAATCCATCAAAAACCTTTCATAGCAAAACCACGTGAGTTCAATAATATCAATTGTCTAACTGATTTATTTATATTATATCCAAATAAATAAGGAGGGAGCAATGCATATTAAAAAAACCTTATTCTTCTTGGGCATAATTTTCTTGTTTTTCTTAAAAGGTCTTTCAGTGGCTGCAGATGAGCCCGTTCTTATAGGTCACTGGAACTTTGAATCAAGTCTTAATGTAGCGGATATACAAGGAAATTTTCCTAATGCTACAGTTGCCGGAGGAGTATCTTGGAATTCTGGCATGCAAGCCGCTTATTTTAACGGAACCAACGGTTATCTAAGGCTATATGCCCCTGAAACGGTTGATTTGAGAGATGGATGCGTAATAGAAGCGCGTGTTTATATAACACCGGACCCTTGGAGCAAAATTATATTTGGCGGGTATTTCGGAGGAATAGCTTATAACTTCACCGGCCAATATTTTGGATATAACAGAAGAGGGGCTTGGGCTCAACTGAATTATTACAATATGCCGTGCAATGATTGGAAAATTGTAAAAGCAGTTAGACACGGAGGTATGTTGAGTGTTTATGTTGATGGAGTTGAGCTGACAAACATGGACGATCCCCAGTTAGAACAGCAACCAGGTCAAGATAATTATGAGTTTTATATAGGCAATTTCCCTGGATTTAACTGGTATTTCAAAGGGTATATACAATGGGTAAAACTTTATACATTTACTCCTGAAAAAGATAGAGACGAATGGTTAGAAGATATTCAACCTGTTTATTATCCATCTAAAACTGCAAAGATAGAGAAAGTTAGCGGCAACCCCGGTATGTTATTCGACGATGACCCAATACCCGGTTCCACAGGATATTGTGGCTATTTATTCACCAAACACGGTTTTACTGGTGAGCACATGAATCCAAGTGAGGCATTTCATATACAACATTTAGCAGAGTTAGCGAATGCCGGAGTAAATATCCATCAATTAGAGATAATGATAGACCTACCCGACGGTATTATTAATTTTAGTGAAGCAGATGATGTAGCAACTGAGATACTTGCTCATCAGTCGGATGCAAAGTTTTTACTTAGAGTGGGCTTTAAGGCAGGAAATAAATTTGCAGATAAATATCCTAACGATGTAGTGAAATTTGAAGATGGAGAAAAAACAGCATATTGGACTCAACCCACGCAAGCATATCACCCACAAGACAATCCCGAGCCCAGATATTCTTTGGCTTCACATAAATTTGAACGGAAGGCAGCAGAGGGGCTAGTCAATTTAGCAGAGGCCTTGTCCACAAAGCCGTATAAAGATAGTGTAATAGGAGCTATTATAGGCGCAGGCACCTGCAGCCAATGGCTGTGGTGGGGTGATTTTGACTATGAAAATCATTGCATTGACTTCAGCGATGTTATGCTTGAAAGGTTTAAAGAATACTTGCAAGAAAAATATGTTACAGTAGACGCGTTACGAACTGCCTGGAATAACTCAAGTGTAACCTTTGACACAATAACCATCCCGACAAAAGCAGAGCGCGGATCAGATATGCCTAATAGTCTTAATGATATTCCTCCCGTCCAATATGATGAAGGGCAATTCGGTTACTTCCGCAACCCTGGTGTTGGCAACAACCAGAGAGTGGTCGACTATTATATAAGTATGAGCAGGGAGTTAGGCCGTCGTATGATATATCTCTGTGAAACGTTCAAGAAAGCTACCGACAAGAAGTTATTGGTAGGCGCGTTTTATGGTCCGACAGCGATACTCGGTTATAAGATAGAGGGTCAGTCATATTTTGATGAGGTTTTAGCGTCAGAGTGGATAGATTTTTGGTTAGACCCATGGTCATATCAAGGCAGATGGGAAGGCGAACCGCTTTTTATCAATGCTCCGATGGGCTCCCTTCTTTTACATAACAAAACATATCTGATAGAAGCAGACCTTAGGACATCGGAATTAGGGAGACGAGAATTTGGCGCCCCTAAAGATGCGTGGGGCGATCTTATGATGTTCCGTAAAAGCTTTATCCGCTCCGTTACCAATGGGGCATACAGTTATTGGTTTGAGATGGAGTTTGACGGATGGTTTGAGAACGACAAAATATTCCAAGGTATAGACGAGGCGTCGAAGATAAGCACATTGGCAATGTCGCTGGACAGGACAAGGAATACCGAGATAGCGGTTATCTATGACGGAGCAAGCTTGCTTTACGCATCTGACTGGCTTGACTATATTGCGTTGGTGCGTCAGACCATTCAGGGCTTGGGCT
>JAAYXZ010000147.1 GCA_012515635.1 Elusimicrobiota bacterium | reverse complement strand
TTAAAACTACTCCGGTTATCTTTTTTTCACGGATGACCACATCTTCAACGCTGATAAGATTGAATATCTTTGCTCCTGCTTGGATGGCTTTCAGAGTTAATGCAGATGTCGTTTCTAAAGCATCTGCGGTATAAAGATTTTCTGAGTATTTTTTTAGACGTACTCCGAATTCGTCCATAATATCCTTTGATTCTTCCTGAATTACTAAACGGTTAAACATCATACCGCCGCCAGGCATTCCTCCGCCTGCCTTGAGGTGTCTTTCAAATACCGCAACTTTTTTCCCTGCGGATGCAAGGTAATAAGCACATACCAAACCTGAAGGGCCAGCTCCTGCAATAGCCACATCCACGTCAAGATTAGAAGTCAGTTCTTCTATATAGGTTTCAATAATTGCCTTTGATATAATATGCTCTTCCATTGTTTGTTCTCCTAGTGTTTGGGAATTCAATTATAGTATCAGAAATGTAATTTTTTTACAAGTTTTGCGATGCGGATTCCCAGCCGTTTACATTCTTTTTCCACGCGGCTGTCAGGGGCTCCGATAGAGACAACTCCGTAATGTCCGCCTGAATGGTCGCCCTGGATTATCATTCCGTGAACCAGTAATACGTTGAGGATGTTTGTTATTGTGGTCTCATTTCCGCCACCTATATTGGCGGAGGAGGAGAATGCGGCACCCACTTTCCCGTTTAATTTTCCGTGTATCGCAACACTTTTATCAAAAAATTCTTTAACAGATGCGGTCATTGCTCCGTAGTAAGTGGATGAACCGACAATGATTCCGTCTGCCTCGAGCAGGTCTTCAATGGTTGTCTCTCTTATATCTTTCACTTCTACGTCTAATCCTTCATCTTTTACGCCTGCTTCTATGAAAAAAGCCATCTTCTTTACATTACCTGTGGAAGAACTATAAACTATTAAAATCTTTGCCATTTTCCCCCCTGATTTATATTGTTTATGTTAGATTACTTTGAGAAATTTTGCAAACAGGATAAGATATATTATAAAGGAAGAATTAGAACTTGAAAATTCAATAGGTGAGATACACAAATAAAGAAAAAACATGAACTATTTATCTATATTTTTAATATCTTTTACGATAGCCCTTACAGGAGCGCTGGCGCCGGGTCCCTTATTGACTATGGTTATAGCCAAAAGCTTGAAATACGGCAAAAAGACAGGACCTCTCGTGATAGCGGGGCATGCTATATTGGAAGTTTTGATGGTGATTGTCCTTGTAATGGGGTTAGGCAAGATAATAAATAATCCTGTTGTTATAAGAGTTATAACGGTAGTAGGCGCTTTGATACTGCTATATTTCGGTTGTAGTATCTTGCGCTCCCTTCCCCATGTTTCCCTGAGCGTCCCTGTAGAGAGTTTTGGCTCTTCCACCACTTTGATTTTACAAGGGATAACTATGAGCATAGCCAATCCTTATTGGAGTATATGGTGGGTAACGGTGGGGTTGGGGCTGTTGCTTTCTGCCAGAGGGTTAGGAATAAGAGGGCTTGCCTGTTTTTTAACAGGACATATCCTTGCAGACCTTGCTTGGTATAGTTTTATCTCTTACAGTATAGGAAAAAGCAAAAAGTTTATCTCTGTAAATACATATAAGAAAATTCTCGGGGTTTGCGCTGTTGTTATTATCTGTTTCGGTTTTTATTTCGGTATAACAGGGTTTATAAAAAAACTGTAAGACCCTACCACAGAGATTTATCTGAAGGCGCTATTACTTTGTGAGGTATCCCTTTTCGTGGAGATAACATAAATTCTTCAACGTTTTCTCTCCATTTAAGATAATGCGGGGTGTTTTTGTGAGCTTTCACTGCTTCTTTGTTTTCATACGCTTCATATAGAGTGAAGCGGGAAGGGTCATCAAGGGACTGAAGCACATCAAATCTTAAGTTGCCTTGCTCTTTAACAGAGTTTTGGCGGTTATCCAAAATCGCAGTTATAAATTCGTTTATATGCTCTTTTTTTACATAAATCTCAACTATGGTTACTATCATTGTTTACCTCCATTTTTTTATTAATGAAAAGATTACGGTTAGCAGAACACTGATAATGATGCTGGTTGTTATGGGCAAGTAAAAGGAGAAGTCTTCTTTCTTTATTATTATATCCCCGGGTAATCTCCCTAAAGGTATCTTAATCCCTTTTGATACCAATACTGATGCAATAATGAAAATGATGCCGATAGCAAGCAATAATTTTGACATATTGTTTTCCATAGTAGTATCTCTTTATAATAAACGCCTATCTATTCCGCTGTTATTTTAGATTTTTTCGGCATTCTAACTTACATCAAGGTAAAACGATTGGTAATAGGCATTCTTCTGTCTTTTCTAAATGATTTAGGTGTTATTTTGGTTCCGGGTGGCAACTGTTTTCTTTTATATTCGTTTTTATAAACCATGGTCAATACTTTTTTTACGGTCTCTCTGTCATATCCTGATGACAGTATCTCCTTGAAACTTTTGTCTTTTTCAAAGTATTTTTTTAGAATACCGTCAAGTATCTCATAAGGCGGGAGGATATCCTGGTCTTTTTGGTTCGGTCTCAGTTCAGCAGTCGGTGTTTTGGTGAAGACCCTATCAGGGATTACGGCGTTGATAGAGTTTCTATACTCCGCAAGTTTATACACCTGTGTTTTATAGATGTCTTTAATTACAGCGAAACCGCCGGTCATATCACCATAAAGAGTGAAGTATCCGACACTTATCTCTGATTTATTCCCGTTGGTAATTGCAAGATAGCCGAATTTATTGGAGAGAGCCATAAGGATGTTCCCCCTTATCCGCGACTGGATGTTCTCTTCTGTTGTATCGGTCTTCTGTCCGCAGAAAGCAGGGGAGAGGGTTTCAAGATAAGCGTTAAAGATATGTTCTATAGGTATAGTATGAAGTTGTATTTTAAGGTTCTCTGTAAGTTTTAGCGTATCTTCCTCCGACTCTTTTGAAGTGTATCTTGAAGGCATAAATATACCGATAACGTTTTTGTCTCCAAGTGCATCAACTGCTATAGCGGCAGCGAGAGAAGAGTCCATACCACCGCTTAAGCCCAACACTATTTTCTTAAAACTGTTCTTTAAGACATAGTCCCGCAGGCCTGTGGTAAGCGCAGAATATATCTTTCCCTCTTTGGATAGTTCTTTCTGTTTAGCGATAGCAAGAGGCGGTTTGTTTTTGGAGAGGTTGTGCGGGATAGAAAAGTCCGCTTTTTCTGTCTCCTGTCTTTTCTCAAGAGGAATATCAGCGATAAAAAGCCCTTCCTTGAAGGATGGCGCCTTATATAAGATGTCTCCTTTATGGTCCATTACCAAACTTTCACCGTCAAAGACAATTTCGTCCTGACCGCCTGTAAGGTTTACATAACAGACGCAGACATTGTTTTTTATACATTGCTCTCTTATGATGTTTGTTTTTGCTTCTGTGTTATTCATATGATAAGGGGAAGCGCTTATATTGAAAATCAGGTTGGCTCCTTTTGATGCCTGTGTCTTTATCGGACCTTCTGCGTGATGAATGTCTTCGCAGATATTTACAGCGGTCAGGTAACCCGAAATATTTATAACAAAAGCGCTTTCTCCCTGAGAAAAATATCTTTTCTCATCCAGGATTCCGTTTTCAGGTAAAAATATCTTGTCGTATATGGCGATTTTTTTTCTGTTATGAAGTATGACTGCTGAATTATAGCGTGTGTTATTCCTAAAATCAGGAAATCCGACAATAATGACTATCTCTCCGACCGCCTTTTCAATGGTGGAGATAACGTCCCTGCATTCTTGTATGAATGTAGGTTTTAACAGCAGGTCTTGGGGGGGGTAACCTGTTATAGAGAGTTCAGGGAAAGCGAGCACATCAACCTTCTCTTTCGCTGCTTTATTGATATAAGCAACTATTTTCTCACAATTCCCCTTTATGTCCCCTATCGTGGAATTTATCTGACCGATACCTATCCGAATATTATCCATCTTTTTATTATACAACACAGAAATAGAAATATTAAACCTGAGTCAACCAGTTTTCTTTTGAAAAAACATTATAAGAGAAGTTGTTCAGCAAGATAGGAGCTTCTATAAAAAATGCCTGCAAATATATTTTTAAACCCTATGCTTTTCCCGATAACTTTGTATTCTTCAAAGACCGCCTCTGGCACAAACTCTTTAACAGGCACAGCGTCTTTGGATGGTTTAAGGTATTGCCCGATAACAAGGTATTCACAACCGCTGTTTTTCAAAGAATGTAGTAGTTTGATAATCTCTTCTTTTGTCTCCCCTAATCCCAGCATAAACCCTGACTTTGTGGGAAATCCGTTGTCTTTTATGGTTTTTAAAACATCAAGAGAGGTCTGATAGTCCGATGAAGGTCTTACGGAAGGGTAAAGAGAGGGTATTGTCTCTATATTGTGGGAGATGACATCGGGCTTGGCATCAAAGACAGTTTGTAAGTCCTTTTTGTTTCCCTGAAAATCAGGGATAAGCAGTTCAATTTTAGTGGAAGGGTTTAATCTTCTTATGCTCTCTGTTGTTGCCGCAAAATGTTCTGCGCCGCCGTCAGGCAAATCATCTCTTGTCGGGGATGTTATGACCACATATTGCATGTTAAGCATTTTTACCGCTCTTGCTATATTGTTCGGCTCTTTTGGGTCAGGCGGAATGGACTCGGTGATAGGCGAAACCCCACAAAATCTGCAATTTCTCGTGCATCTGTTCCCAAGTATCATAAAGGTAACATGTCCGTGGCAGAAACACTCATAGATATTGGGGCAAACTGCGCTTTCGCATACGGTATTGATATCAAGTTCCTTGAGTATCTTTCTAATCTGCTCGCTTTTGCTGTTAAAAGTCAACCGTTTTTTAATTTTTTCAGGAATATTATGTTGCATAAAAGTATATTAACATAAAGAGAAAAAGGTGTGAAGTATGGTAGAATAGTCCTAAATATACAAAGGAGGACAGGATGATTAAACCGGATAAATGGATAAAAGAGATGGGGGGAAAAATAATAAGTCCCTTCTCTCCTGAAAAGATAAAAAAGGGTATATCCTATGGTGTCTCTTCGTATGGCTACGATTTTATTCTCTCTGATGAGTTTATGGTCTTCAAGGGGAAAGGTCCTGTCTCTCCCAAGAAGATAACCGACTCCGATTTTGAGAGTTTCAAAAGTGAGGTTTGTGTTATACCGCCTAATAGTTTTGTGCTGGGAAGGAGTATGGAATATTTTAAAATACCAAGGGATGTCATCGGTATTTGTTTTGGCAAGTCCACTTACACAAGGTGCGGAATAGTTGTGAATGTTACTCCGCTGGAGCCGGAATGGGAAGGGCATCTTACAGTACAAATTGCGAATTTAACACCTGTAGAGGCGGAACTTTATGCGGGAGAAGGGATAGCCCAGATTGTTTTTCTGAGCGCAGATGACATCTGTGAAAAATCGTATAAAGATGTCGCTGGTAAATATCAGGGGTCATCAGGAATTATTCTTTCAAAATAAAAGAATCTTTTGTATTTTAGGTTGATGCAGCATATCTATCCAAGAGAAACAGGATATTTTGTTATTTGAGATTTTTAATGACTTTTTCCACGTTTTCTATTCTGTTTGCGATATCAGGGTGGCTGGCAAGAAAAGTAATATTCGGAGTTGACTTTTTCTCTTCTATATCTTGAAGTTTTTTGAAAAACGAAATCATTCCTTCAGGGTTATAATTCGCTTTATAGGCGTATGTTACACCGAGTTTATCCGCTCTCAATTCTTGGTCCCTGCTGTATTTCAGCATTGTAAGGGTAAAAGCGGTATCAACGGCTTTCTGTATGGCTGCGCTTCTGTTTTGCAGAATTATGCTTGCGGGTATTGAATACAAAAGGGATTTTTGCATCTGGTTTATACCGTCTCTTGCGCATATATGTCCCATCTCATGACCGATAATGTTTGCTATCTCATCATTGGATTCAATCTTATCAAGAAGCCCTGTGTAAAGGTAGATAAATCCTCCTGGTGTGGCAAATGCGTTTATCTCTTCGTTTTCTATGACCTTTACTGTATAGTTTAGGTTTGGTCTGTCGGACTTTTTTCCTACTTTATCCGCAATTATTTTTATATACGCCGGTGTTTCAAGTATTTTATTTTCTTTTTGCAGTTTATTATCTATTGCTACGCCCAGTTCAATCTCTTCTTCCTCTGAGTAAATGGTATATTCTTCCTTCTCTGTTACAGGGTTATAGTATGTTGCGCATCCCACCAGAAAAAACGACAACAAAACAATAAGATATCTTTTCATCTCTTCCCCCTATTTCCCGACACAGAATCGAGAAAATATGTTATCCAGAATCTCTTCTGAGATATCCCTTCCTGTTATTTCATCTACCTTTTTGATAGCAGTTTTAAGATGCTCAGCAATGATATCTATCGTTATCTCTGCCGCTATCGCCTCTCTTATCTTTAATAAAAGGTTTTTTGCTTCTTTTATTTTACCTTCCTGCCTGAAATTAAGAAACACCTCATCTCCTTGTATCTCTCCGCAGCCCTCAATGATAAGGGAATATATCTTTTTTTCAAGAGAGTTTATGCCTTTGCCTGTTTTCGCAGACAGGGAGAGAATGCGGTTTTCAGGAAAGCGCTCTTCAAGATAATCTTTTTCTATCTTCTGTGGTAAATCGCTTTTGTTTATAATGAGGATGTAATTGCTTTTGTTTTTCAGGTGTTCCAGCAGTTGGGTATCATATTTGTTCAGTTTTCTATTTCCGTCAAGGACCAGTAAAATCATCTCCGCTTTTTTCATCCATTCCAATGCTTTATCTACTCCCATCTTTTCAATGCGCCCTTTTACTTTTCTTATTCCAGCAGTATCTATTACATTAACAGGGACGCCATTGATGTTTATGGATTCATGAAGGACATCTCTTGTTGTTCCCGGTATTTCAGTGACTATTGCCCGTTCTTCCTTCAAAAATGCATTAAGCAAACTGGATTTCCCTGCGTTACTTTTTCCTGTGATAGCGGCATTGATACCCTGCTGTATTATTCTCCCTTTCCCTGCGCGGGAGAGGATGGAATTTATGAGAGAAATTATTTTTTCTATACGTAAAAGCATATCTGGGGAATATTTTTTTATATCCTCTTCTTCGGGGAATTCTATCTTGGCTTCTATATCAGAGAGCAACTCAACAAGAACATCTCTGATTTCAGTTAAATGGGAAGAGAAATAACCTTTGAGTTTTTTTGAGGAAATCTCAAGGGATTTTTCTGTTTTGCTATAGATAACTTCAAGAATGCTCTCTGCCTGTATAAGGTCTATTCTGCCGTTAAGAAATGCTCTTCTCGTGAATTCGCCTGCGTTTGCTTGACGCGCATTGTTTTCCAGACAAAGGGAAAGCACTTTTTTTAAGGGGATAAGCCCGCCGTGACAACCTATCTCTGCCATATCTTCTCTGGTATAACTCTTCGGTTTTTTCATAAGAGTAACAAGAACTTCGTCTATTATCTTTTTGCCGTCAATAATATGCCCATAATGAACAGAGTGGGAAGGCATTTCGGAGACCTGTATGTTTTTGGCAGGTCGGAATATTCTTCCGAGAATTCTGTAAGCATCAGGTCCGCTTATTCTTATAATTCCGATGCCGCTTATCCCCAAAGGGGTTGATATAGCGCAAATAGTGTCATTTTTCATTTGTATCCTTTAATCGTATTGTCAGAAATTATTTTAACATATATAATGAAAAGGAGCTGTGAACGGTAAATATGATAAGTATTGAGGGACGAAAACAAATGGTGTGGAGATGCAATTGAGCGATTAGTAAAATAGCAGGTGAAAAAGTCTTCAAAATATCCCCATTCTATAATTTATCGGGCGGGCAATGGAAATAAAAAAAGAGTATCAAAAGGTGAAATTATTTTGCGGAATATTATACAGGGATGAGGATATTATTTCGCAAGTAATAGAAAAATTGACAAAGAAAATAGGTGAAATAGACATTACCGCGGGACCTTTCCCTTTCACCTTTACTGATTATTACTGTAAAGAGATGGGGGATAACCTAAAGAAGAGATTTGTCTCTTTCTCGGAGTTGGTTTCCCCTGAGAATCTTTACCGATGGAAACATATTACGAATAATATTGAGACGGAGTTTTATAAAGATGAGAAGTTTCCGCGAGGTGTTAATCTTGACCCCGGATATCTCAATCTCTCCCATGTGGTTCTTTTTTCGGCTAAGGATTTTTATCACAGGGTATATATAGGCAATAGTATTTTTGCGGAAGTTACTCTTTATTTTCAAAACAACAGATATATGTTTTT
>JAAYXZ010000146.1 GCA_012515635.1 Elusimicrobiota bacterium | reverse complement strand
ACACTACAAAAAGGGAGGGATAAAAAATGGATATGGTTCCACGCAAAGTTTTTCTTACAAAAGGAGTGGGGAAAGATAAAGAGAAATTAACAAGTTTTGAACTTGCGCTGAGAAATGCGGGTATAGCACAATTCAATCTTGTCTCTATTTCAAGCATATTTCCTCCCTACTGCAAATTAATATCCAAACAGACAGGTCTTGCAGAACTCAAGGCAGGGCAGATAGTATATTCTGTGCTCAGCAGGAATGCTACCAGTGAACCGCATCGGCTTATTACTGCATCAGTAGGTATCGCTATACCCAAAGAAAAATCACAATATGGTTATCTATCAGAACATGAGGGTTTTGGAGAGACGGAAGACAAGGCAGGAGATTATGCGGAAGACCTGGCTGCAACTATGCTTGCCACTATACTTGGTATTAAGTTTGACCCTGACTCTTCTTATGACGAAAAGAAAGAGATATGGCGGATGTCCAACAGGATAGTAAAGACGACCAACAGCACACAGTCAGCAGTAGGACATAAAAACGGTCTTTGGACTACGGTAATAGCTGCAGCGGTCTTTATTATGGAGAAATAAGAGGCAAAAATAGTTTTTTATCTCTTTGAATAGAGAATCTATGCACTGATAAATTCAACATAGCCAGATAATTTTGTTTTGAGATTCACATAGATTAATAGGACTCTATTATGGTAGATATACAACATAATTTTTTAGGTATTCCGGATACGCCTTTAAAGAAAGCCGACTTTGCATTGCTTCCCATCCCATTTGAAGCAACAACTTCATGTTTAACGGGAACAAAAAACGGGCCTTCAAGTATTATTTATGCATCCAACTATGTGGAACTCTATGATGAAGAATTTGGGTGCGAACCATATACCTGCGGCATTAAAACCCTTCTTCCCGTTAAACTTAACTATAAAAGTTTGAAAAGGATGGTATCTGACATTGAAAAAACTGCTTCACTTTATGTTAAACAGCAAAAGGTTCTGATAGGTCTTGGGGGAGAACACACTGTCTCGCTCGGCCTTGTTAAAGCTTATATGAAACATCTTCCTGACATAAAGGTTCTAACTCTTGATGCCCACTCTGATATGAGAGATGAATATCAGGGAACCGCATTTAGCCATGCCTGCGTGGCAAGGAGGATTTCAGAATTAGGATGCCCTGTCTTTTCAGCAGGGGTGAGGAGCATAAGCAAGAACGAGACAGATTTTTTGAACGAAAATAAAAATGTGAAAGTTCTTTTTGCGCACCAAATGCAAAAAGGAAAATGGGCTGACACTCTAAATAAAATTTTGCCTTCCGGCACTTATTACCTCTCTTTTGATGTTGATTTTCTGGACCCGTCAATTATGCCTGATACAGGGACCCCTGAACCGGGGGGGTTTTTATGGTACGAAACCATTGATTTTTTAAAGATGTTTATAAACAGGAAAGATATAACGATAGCGGGATTTGACGTAGTAGAATTGTCTCCGCAAAAATTCTTTACACCATCCTCGTTTCTGGCAGCAAAACTGATATATAAAATAATCGGGCTTATCTCAGTCAAACAACAGTAATAAATTCACATTAACGGATAATTCTATTCATATAATACCTGTTTTACTACGCAAATTTATGATACCTTGCTACCCACAGGCATATCTCTATCTGTTCTGAGTATGGAAAATTTATCTCCGTTCAGTGTTGCCAAAAGCATACCTTTACTCTCTATGCCTCTTATCACTTTTGGTTCAAGATTAACAAGAATAACAACTTGCTTGTCTAACAGTTGTTCTTTTGCATACCAGAGTTTTATCCCCGCAACAAGTTTTATTGTCTCATCGCCAATATCTACTGTAAGCAGATACAATCTATCCGCTCCTTCCACTTCCTCTACATCAAGCACCTTTCCTATTCTGATGTCCATCTCCTTAAACTGTTCAAAACTAATCATTTTCTTCCCCCTTTCTTTTTAATCGGTATCTTTACTATAAAAACAGTTCTCTCTCCTACATCGGACTTCACTTCAATAGTCCCGCTATGTTCTTTTGCAATTTTTTGAACTACTGCCAGCCCAAAACCTGTTCCTCTGTTCCCTTTTGTGGAATAAAGAACATCAAAAATTCTTTCTAAATTCTCTTTAGGAATACCGCACCCGTTATCTTCAACCCTGATTACCGCCGCATCTTGAGACGATGAAAGCCCTGTTTTCACTCTTATTATGCCGGTTTTTTCCTTTACTGCGCCAAGAGCATTATCCAAAAGATTAATTATCATCCTCTCTATCCTTGCGGTGTCTATATCTATCTTCGGCAGATTATTGTCAAGCTCTACAATAAGTTTTATCTTTTTCGCCTTAATCATATTCCTCATAATACTAATTGCGTCTTTTATAACTTTATTTATATCGGCTGGAACCAATTCTATCTCTCTTTCCCTTGAATAATCCACCATAGAAAGTGTGAGGTTTTTCATTCTTTCATAACTGTTTTTGAGAATAGCGGTTCCTGCTTTTATCATCTCGGTATCCTTCTTTTTTACAGCCATATCAATAAGTT
>JAAYXZ010000145.1 GCA_012515635.1 Elusimicrobiota bacterium | reverse complement strand
CCTTTTAGTTCTGTATCATAGATACTCTGGATACGCGCCCGCAAAATTTTTAATGCTTTGACTTTATTTTGTGTCTGTGAACGCTCATCCTGACAACTTACAATAATACCTGTGGGTATATGGAGTATTCTTATTGCGGAAGATGTCTTATTTACGCTTTGCCCCCCTGCTCCAGAGGAGCGAAATGTATCTATTTTTAAATCGGCTGGGTCTATCTTAAGTTCTTTTTCTTCGGTCTCAGGGAAAGCGGCTACTGTTACTGCGGATGTGTGTATTCTTCCGTGACTTTCGGTCTCAGGTATTCTTTGGACCCTATGAACCCCGCTTTCATACTTAAAATCCTTATAAGCGCCTTTTCCCTTAATAAGGAAGATAATCTCTTTGAATCCGCCTTTTTCAGAGACGCTGGTACTTAGTATTTCTATACCATAATTCTTTTTTTCACAGAATTTTGTGTACATTCTGAAAATGTCTTTGACAAAGAGCGTTGCCTCTTCGCCTCCAACTCCCGCGCGAAGTTCCACTATCGCATTTTTCTGATTTGCAGGGTCTTCAGGAAAGAGCATCTCTTTTATCTCTTCATCCAACCTATTCTGTTCTGTCAACAGTTTTGTCATCTCTTCTTCGGCAAGTTTTTGTATCTCTGTATCTTCCGAATCTAATATCTCCGCCGTCTCGTTCATCTTTGTTTTTATCATCTCTTTCTCTTTTTTCAGATGAATCAGACGGTCTATCTCTTTCAATCTTTTTACCGTCTCTTTAAATTCAGGAGACATTTTATCTGTATCTGTAATTTCACAAAGAAGAGTTTCGTATTCCTGCTCTATTTCCTGCAATTTGTTTTCAATATTTTCCTGTGAATCCTTGATGCTATTTCTTTCCATATTTTTTCTTGAATTTCTCCACCCTTCCCGCGCTGTCCATCAATTTTTGTTTTCCTGTAAAATATGGGTGGCAGCTTGAGCATATCTCTACTTTTATCTCTGGCTTGGTAGAACGTGTTTGAACTATATTACCGCAAACACATACAATAGTTGCATCCTTGTATTCCGGGTGTATCTTGTCCTTCATCTTGTTACCCTCCTGTAATAGTTTTAATTGTATAGTTAAATTCTTTTCTATCCATCGGCTCTTCTACTTCTGTAATACCTTCGCCGCTAAAATATTTTATGGTCTTGCCGTTAATGAGCATCTGAACCTTACCGTAAGAAGAAAACTGCGTGGCTGTATAAACAATCTGCGCTAATCTGTCCATCATAAGCACAGTTCCACCGCCCTGCTCTATCTCTTTAGAGAAATCAAGAAACACTATATTATCTTTCAATTCTACTTCTAAAAGAGAGGCGTTTTCCGGCATTACCGAACTCAATCCCGCTGCCTTTTCTTTTTCGTCAGGTCCCTCTAATAATGCCGTTATCGCTATCTGTATCTTTTCTTCAGTATTATTAGTACGTGATATCGGTCTCTTAACAGGGACTAAACACGATGACTGAGTTTCTTCATTGTAGGCAAGAAAAAAAACAGAGACACTTTTTTGGGCTCTGACTTCTCTAATAAACATAAAATAAAGCGCTAAAACCACCAAGAGACCTAAAAGCCCATACAACACTATCTTTTCCTTAACCTTCATCTCTTAAACTCCCTTTTTGCTGTATAACGTCAGCTACGCTATATATTATACCTTATATTTTTTATCCATGCCATACTCTTATTCAACAGGTATCATGGGCATCTCTGATGCATCTATGCCCTTTGATGTCGCTTCCTCTGCCTGTTTTGGGCTTATAACCGCCAATATCTCGTCTGTTATGTCTTTTCCGCCTACAATAACAGCATTTTTGTCCAACACGTAGTTATATCCCTTGCTCTTTGCTATTCGCTTTATATCTTGCGCTACCTTATCCAATGCCTCTTTTTGTAACCTTAAAGCCATCTCTGAAATTTCCTGCTGTATTTTCTGCTGATTTTTTATCTTCTCTTCTTCTTTCATCTTATCAAACTGTTCCTGTATG
>JAAYXZ010000018.1 GCA_012515635.1 Elusimicrobiota bacterium | reverse complement strand
TTCAAAGACGGTTTTGGTGTAATAATCAAGTCCTCTTACCAGGTGCGGGTCAACCTTATAAGGAACATTATTGATTTGCAGGTATTCCTCAAATTTTTTAAAATGGTCTTGGCATTCGCCGCAGAGGATTTTGTTTATTACGGGGGCTTCGGAGATGATTTTTTTACAGGCAGGGTTTTTACAATCCAATATCCGCAAAGTAGATGTCTGCATTCTTCTTCCGCAATCATTACAGAGAAAGGTATCTTTAGTGGAAAAATAATCCTTGATAAGAGCGGAGTATCTCTCTTTGCATTTGGAGCATCCCAGTGTATTGACAAGTATACTGCTTTTTTTGAGGTTTAATCGCTCTGTTATGGCATTGAGCATTACCACAACCTCGCCGTCAAAAAATGGATGACTGCCTCCTATTAATTCAACTCCGAATTGGTAAAACTGCCTGTATCTGCCTTTTTGCGGGCGGTCATACCGAAACATCGGACCATAGTAGAAAAGGCGTGAAATTTTTCTTGAGGAAGAGATTCCTGAATCAATGAAAGCCCTCACTACAGAGGCAGTCCCTTCAGGGCGGAGTGCAATATCTCGTCCTTTTCTGTCCTGAAAAGCATAAATCTCTTTGGAGATGATATCTGTCTCTGCCCCGATGCTTCTTTCAAACAAAGAACGGAACTCGACAAGCGGTGTCCGTATCTCTTTATAACCGTAATGCTTTACGGTCTCTGTAATGATGTTTTCAACAAACTGCCATTTTGAAATCTCTTCCGGCAGTATGTCATGCATACCGCGGACTTTTTTATGTCTCTCTGCCATATTAAACCAAAAGTTAAAGTTTTGTCCTTTTTTCTGTTGTTTCTTAAATTGCTTTATATCTTATCATTTTACAAGATTATTGACAAAAGGTTTTGAAGGGTATATAATTATTAAAAATGCACACAGCAAAAAGGAGATAAACAAAAATGTTGGAGACAGAAATAAAGAAGGAGATAACAAAAGATTTCGGAAGACATACTAATGATACAGGTTCACCTGAGGTTCAAATAGCCCTACTTACTAAAAGAATAGAAGCGCTTAGTGAACACTTTAAAAAATTTAAGAAAGATACTAACTCCAGACGCGGATTTTTGAAACTAATAGGACAGAGAAGAAAACTTTTGAGGTACCTACAAGCTGAAAATCCTTCCAAATATCTTGAAGTCATTAAAAAGCTGAATATCAGAAAGTGAAAATATAATGCAAAAAAAAATAGAGATTTCTTTTGGAGATAACACTTTATCTATAGAAAAAGATTTTGTTGCTAAACAGAGTGATGGCTCAATATGGGCGCAAGTAGGCGATACAGTGGTTCTTGCTACTGTGGTAAGTTCAAAATCTCCCCGTGAAGGTATAGATTTCTTTCCTCTTATATGTGATTACAGGGAGTATATTTCTTCCGTAGGTAAAATCCCCGGCGGCTTTTTTAAGCGGGAAGGTAAACCTACAGAGAGAGAGGTGTTGGTAAGCCGTTTGATAGACCGTTCTATAAGGCCGCTTTTTCCCGCCCATTACAGAAACGAAGTCCAGGTGATTGTCAGTGTTGTCTCTGCCGATATGGAAAATAATCCTGATGTTCCTGCTATAATTGCGGTATCTGCTGCACTTTCTGTCTCTAAAATACGTTTTTCCGGTCCAGTCGGTGCGGTAAGGATAGGGTTGATAAACGATGAGTATATTGTTAATCCGACAAATACGCAACAGCAGGACTGTCTGATGAACATGGTTATATCAGGGACGGAAGATGCGGTTTTAATGATAGAGGGAGATGGGAAAGAGTGTTCAGAGGAACAGTTCTTGGAAGCGGTGCAGATAGGTCTCCGCGAGATAAAAAAAATAATTGAAAGACAGAAAGAACTTATTGAGGGAAAAGAGGTTTGGGAAGAAGAGACGCAGGATGAAGAGATAAAGAACAATGCTGTTAATTTCCTCTCGGCAAATATAGAGAAAGTGTATAATTTTCCAGAAAAACAGGAAAGAGGCGATTTTTATAAATCTCTGGAAGAAGAATTTTTAGTTTCTGTCTCTGAGGAAAAAAAGGAAGAAGCGGAACGGATATTCAGAGAAGAACTTGAATTACAAATCAGAAGATTAATAGTAAATACAGGAAAGCGTCTTGATGGAAGGGGCGCTAACGAAATAAGACCTTTGGACTGCAAACTGGGATTATTGCCCAGAACACATGGTTCTGCCCTTTTTACAAGAGGACAGACACAGTGTCTTGCTTCCGCTACTCTTGGGACTAGCAGGGATGAACAGAGGGTGGAAGGTCTCCATGAGGAGAGGACAAGAAGATTTATGGTGCACTATAATTTCCCTCCGTTTTCTGTAGGGGAAGTATCCCCCTTAAGAGGGGCATCCCGCCGTGAGATAGGGCACGGAGCTCTTGCGGCAAGGGCGTTGGAATTTCTTATCCCTTCCGAAGAAGAGTTTTCTTATAACATAAGGATTGTTGCTGTGATTCTTGAATCCAACGGGTCATCTTCTATGGCAACGGTTTGTTCAGGCAGTCTTGCGTTGATGGACGCCGCTGTTCCGATTAAAAAACATGTGGCGGGTGTCTCTATAGGGATGATAAAAGAAGGAGACAACCATATATTGTTGACAGATATAGCGGGAGAAGAAGACCACTACGGCAACCTTGACTTGAAAATAGCAGGCACAGAAGACGGTATTACCGGTTTTCAGATGGACGTAAAAGATTCAGGGTTAACCTTTGAAGTAATGGAAAAAGCCGTTTATCTCTCAATGGATGCAAGAAAAGTAATTTTGAAAAAGATGTATGAGACCATAAGTTCTCCGCGTACCGATATCTCTAAGTATGCTCCGCGGATAATCTCTTTCAAGATAAAAACAGATAAGATAGGGTTGGTAATCGGACCCGGCGGAAAGACAATAAAGAAGATTATA
>JAAYXZ010000144.1 GCA_012515635.1 Elusimicrobiota bacterium | reverse complement strand
CTCCCAGTTGACCGTCGTCATTACATCCCCAAGTCCATAATGTGCCGTCCTGTTTTATCGCCGCTGTGTGGTATTCGCCTGCAGAAACAAATTGCCAATTTTCATCGTCTCCTATCTTTGTTGGAACATTTTTCTGCGTTCCTGCCCCTTCTCCCAGTCCCAATTGCCCTTTGTCATTAAGTCCCCAAGCCCGTAATGTACCATCATTTTTTATCGCCACTGTGTGGTGTCCGCCTGCAGTAAAAAATTCCCAATCGGTATCAACCCCTATCTGCGTTGGAGCATTTTTATCAACTTGTGAATTATCTCCCAGTTGCCCTCTACTATTAAGTCCCCAAGCCCATAATGCGCCGTCCTCTTTTATCGCCGCAGTATGGTAAAAGCCTGCTGCAACATATTTCCAATCTTCATCAACTCCTATCTGTAAAATTTCTATGAATACTTTTAATTATGCATAAAATCATCACCAAACCTATCATTGAAAAAAGCAATAGCACCCCTGCCATACTGAAAACTGATAATGGAAAATAAAAGATTGGTTGACCAGATAACACTGCAATAACCAATAACCCAAGAAGCAACATTAAAAGTAGATGCTCTTTCCATCTACTTATGCCCATTCCCGCATTTTTATGAAAAAGAGAAAAGTTAAAAACAGGAAAGAGAAATAACCCTATTGAAGAGCCACCCAATAGACCTAAAATCAATCTTATATTAAGTGAAGCACTCCACAAACCAAAGAAAGAAATAATTGATTCAAGTATCAATACCGTAAGAAAAAAGATTGAAAGAACGGAGAATTTTAAAGAAGGTAATTTTCGTATTCTACTTTGAAAAAGAGCAACTTGATAAACAATACTTAAGAAAAAACCGGTATATATACCCGTGCATCTTGCGCATAAAGGCAAATATCTGCCCAAATAAATCGTTCGATCAGGCACTTGATGACAAATCAAAGCGCAAAACTGATACATCCATGAGTTCATGGTACTATTATCTTAATAATTTGTTTTCTTTTTGTCAAACTCTCTTGTATGAGTTGGGTTTATAAGCGGCACTTTAGCAGCATTTTTTTATGTGGCTAAAATGTGTTCACTTTTGGGGAAAGACGGGGAAATAAGCGGAGAGAATGGGATAGAGGAGGAAAGAGCATAAAGTTTGTAAGTGATTGACAACATTGGGGAAAGTGTTGAGTGATAAGGATTTACAAAGTTTTCAGGATAGCATCCTAAGTCCAGCGTGTCTGCCAGTTCCGCCACCCTCGTTCATTAACGCTTTTTATCATACCCTATTCCCCTACTTTATTCAATATCCTGCATAGAATCTTAACAGACACAATCCTCTCCTCCCCCTCCCTTTTTTATGCTTAACTTTAGGGAGGTTTACTCTACTTAGAAGATGAGAGACAGATGTTTGTGATGAAAAAGAGAGATATTGTTAAAAAGTGAAGAGAGACAAGAGGAGAAGTTTGTTCACCCCCACCTTAATCCTCCCCCCTCAAGGGGGAGGAGAATGGAGGTGGACTGCTCAAGGGGGAGGAGAATAGAGATGGACTGCTCAAGGGGAAGGAGAGAATGGGAAAAGAATGGCAAGGTTTATTTTTTTCTCTTATGTTTTTACCCGCTGTATTGGCAGTGTTTACTTGACTTTTGGTAAAGTAAATTGTAAGTTCTTATTACTAAATAAGGAATAGAATAATATCTAAAATATGAACAAGCAAGAAAAAAATGCTTTTATGGAAGCAGCAGTCAAAGAGGCGTTTAAGGGTGTCAGAGGCAATCATGGAGGTCCTTTCGGCGCAGTTGTGGTGCAAAACGGTATAATTTTGGCAAGGGCTCACAATAAAGTTGTCTCCTCAAAAGACCCGACAGCTCACGCGGAGATACTTGCGATAAGAAAGACGTCAAAAATACTTAATAGGTTTGACTTGAGCGATTGTGAGATTTATTCTTCCTGCGAACCATGTCCTATGTGCCTTGCCGCAATACTATGGGCGCGAATAAAAAAGATTTACTACGGATGCACGAGAGATGACGCTGCCGCTATAGGGTTTGATGACAGGGTGATTTATGAGATTTTAGATATAAAAAAAGAAAAAAAGCATCTTAAAAAAATAATGCTGAACAGGGAAAGATGCCTTCAACCCTTCAAGGAATGGACTGACAAAACCGATAGAATTACCTACTGATATAAACTCTAAATAATTATTCGCCTTAATCAGGGTTGTCATCTAAATTATCATAAAGGTGTTCTTTGCGATAAAAACAAATGTGCGCATTTTGGGGGCAGGATAAGGTTTGTGAAGATTTATGCTATAATGGGGGAAATGGCGAACTATTCAAATTCAAGAGTATCTACTTACGATAATTGTCCTTACCAGTATAAGTTGAAGTATGTGGATAAGGTTGAGGCGCCCACTCCGACCACGATAGAGATGTTTTTAGGCGATATTGTCCACAGGGTGATGGAAAAACTCTACAAAGACCTGCAATACCAGAAAACAAATACCAAAGAGGAACTCCTTGCTTTTTACCAAGACTTGTGGAAAAAAGAGTATTCCGAAGATATCCTCATAGTTAAAAAGGAGTACTCTGCCGAGAACTATAAAAAGATGGGCGAGAAGTTTATCTCTGATTATTATGAAACATACCATCCGTTTGATGATGTGAATATAATAGGTCTTGAAACTAAAGATAAACTGCTTTTGCCTGATGGAAATTACTGGTCTGTCCGAATAGATAAATTGGGGGTTGATGCAGAGAATAATTATTATGTGTGCGATTATAAGACCAATTCCAGAATGATTTTTCAGGAACAAGCGGATGCTGATAGGCAACTGGCGATGTATTCCGTTTGGGTGCGGGATAAGTTTAAGGATGCCAAAAAAATATTTCTTAAATGGCATATGCTGGCGTTTAATAAAGAGGTGATATCTGAGAGAACCGATGAGCAACTGGAGCAACTGCAACAGGATGTAGTAGCCAAGATTAAGGAGATTGAGCAGGCAACAGCAGATAACAAGTTTCCCTGTAATATTGATGGGTTATGCAACTACTGTGTTTACCGGGAGATATGTCCATCGTTTAGCCATTTGGTTCAATTAGAAGAGAAGCCGCCACAAGAGTATAAGGATGATGACGGTTTGAAAATGGTTGATGAGTATGCTTATTTGGCAAAATCTATTGCTGAACTCGATAAGAAGAAAGAAGAACTCCGGCAGGCGCTGATTGAATATGCAAGACAAAAAAAGATTGATAATGTCTTTGGGACTTCGGATAAGGTATCCATTAAAGAAGAAGAAAAGATTGTAATGCCTGAGGACAGGGAAGTTTTTATAAAGATACTGAAAGACAATGGGCTTTATGAAAAGTTCTCACAATTGAGCTACTCTGCTATAAATTCTGCTTACAAGAATAAGAAATTACCTCCGGAATTGGCGGAAAAGCTTCGGACTGATCAAACTATCCGCTTTACATTAAGCCAGAGAAAAAAATCTCGGGAAGAATAATAAGCGCAAAATGAAGGTTGTGTTAAAATGATTTCGGGAGGCGGATACCCATAGTAAAATTCGTGAGTTTTTTCTAACAGCTGGCAAGGACAGCCAACAATATAG
>JAAYXZ010000143.1 GCA_012515635.1 Elusimicrobiota bacterium | reverse complement strand
GTCAAAACCCTCTCTTCCGAGGACTTAGCAGATATAGGCGTAGAGATGATTATCTCAAATGCTTATCACCTATATTTAAGACCGGGACTGGAGATTTTAGAAGGGGCGGGTGCTCTTCACAGTTTTATGAACTGGCAGAGACCTATTGTTACGGATAGCGGAGGATTTCAGATATTCAGTTTAGAGAATGTACGGGTAGAAGACGAAGGAACATATTTCCGTTCAAAGTTAGACGGCTCATCACATTTCATAACTCCGGAAAAATCCATAGAGATTCAAAATAAAATCGGCGCAGATATTATTATGGCATTTGACTACTGCCCCAAAGAATGGGATAACTACGATGAGGTTGAAAGAAGTGTTGATATTACAGTTAAATGGGCAGAGAGATGCCTCTCTTTTTTTAACAAAACTGAATCTGCTAATCAACAACTCTTTGGTATTATTCAGGGGGGAATATATCCTGAATTAAGAGAAAGATGCGCAGAAGAACTGGAGAAGATGGGGTTCGCAGGATATGGATTAGGCGGATTAAGCATAGGGGAACCATTTGAACAAACAACGGAGACAGTGCATTTTACAATAAAACACATTCTACCGGAAAAGATACGGTATTTTATGGGGTTGGGCAAGCCCTTGCAGATTCTTGAAATGGTAGAGGCGGGTATAGACCTCTTTGATTGCGCTATGCCCACCCATATAGCAAGAACTGGTTCCACCCTGACAGCGGAAGGCAAAATAAACATTAAAGCGGGAAGATACAAGAACGACTTTTCTCCCCTTGATAGTGAATGTAACTGTTTTGTTTGCAAAAACTATACGAGGGCTTATATCAGGCATCTTATCAATACCAACGAAATTCTCGGACTCCGTCTTAACTCCTATCACAATATACACTTTATGATGCGGTTTATGGAAGCGATACGAAACTCCATCAAAGAAGATAATTTCAAAAAATTTCACAAAGATTTTAAAAAGAAGTATAATATGGAAAAACAGATGGAGGATAAATAAGATGATATTTGCGCAGATAGCACCAGAACAGGTAAACCCAGCACAGATAAGTCCGATAGGAGCAGTTTTACCACTTATATTGATATTGTTTGTTTTTTACTTCCTTCTTATTATGCCGCAACAAAAGAAACAGAAAGCGCATAAAAAAACGCTCGACGAACTGAAAGAAGGCGATAGAATCATTACCATAGGCGGAGCGACAGGAGTTATAAGCAAGATAAAGGATAATATTGTAACTATAGAATTTAAAGACGGCGCTAAAATTGAATTCATTAAAAACGCTATTTCTCAGGTTATAAAACCTCAGACGTAAGAATCAAAAATGGAATCAAAATTCCCTTCTCAGTATAATCCTGGAGAGACAGAGTCAGAATTGTATGCCTTCTGGGAAAAATGCGGTTATTTTTCTCCATCCTTTTATACATATGCCAAAGAAAAATATGTGATAGTCATTCCTCCTCCCAATGTAACAGGAGTTCTCCATATGGGGCATGCTCTCAACAATACCATACAAGATGTTTTAATCCGTTGGAAGAGAATGTGTGGATTCAAGGCGCTCTGGGTTCCTGGAACAGACCATGCAGGTATAGCAACCCAGAATGTTGTTGAGAAGATGCTTAAAAAAAAGAATCTTAACAGGGATACACTCGGCAGAAGACAATTCATTAAAGAGGTTTGGGAGTGGAAAGCAAAATACGGCTCAACAATCATTTTCCAATTAAAAAAATTAGGGGCTTCCTGTGATTGGGAGAGAGAAAGATTTACTATGGATGAGCAACTATCGCGGGCAGTTAAGGAAGCATTCATGCATCTTTACAATAAAGGGCTCATATATAAAGGAAAACGCATTATCAACTGGTGCCCCAGATGCACAACAGCGCTCTCCGATGAAGAGGTAAACTATAAAGATGAGAATGTTTTTCTGTATTATATTAAATATCCTTTAGTTGAAGGCGGTTTTATAGAAGTGGCTACCACCCGACCTGAAACAATGTTGGGAGACACAGCTGTTGCCGTCAACCCTTCAGATGAAAAATATAAAAAACTTATCGGTAAGCAGATAAGATTGCCTCTTATAGCCAGAATTATTCCTATTATACCTGATGAAATGGTGGAGTCCGATTTTGGAACTGGAGCAGTAAAAGTTACACCCAGCCATGACCCTGTGGACTTTGATATCGGCGCAAGACACAAACTCTTATTTATAACGGTTATGGATGAAAATGGGATAATGAATAAAAATGCAGGAAAATTTAAAGGAATGGACAGATTCCAATGTAGGGAAGCAGTTGTTAAAGAACTGGATGGGACAGGGCTTTTAACTAAAAAAGAACCGTATCCCACCAGAATAGGGACCTGCTACAGATGTGATACGGCAGTAGAGCCGTATCTCTCTTCGCAATGGTTTGTAAAGATGTCCCCCCTCGCAAAGCCGGCAATAGAAGCAGCGGAGAATGACTTATTGAACTTTCATCCTGAACGCTGGAAAAAAGTATATCTTAACTGGTTGTATAATATCAGGGACTGGTGTATCAGCAGGCAAATATGGTGGGGGCATAGAATACCCGTATGGTATTGTAAAAAGTGCCAGATGGAGAGTTTGGAAAAAGGGTTTTTTGTATCTGTGGATACCCCTACTTCCTGCCCTGTATGCAAAAGTTCCGAAGTTTATCAGGACTCTGATGTCCTTGACACATGGTTTTCTTCCTGGCTTTGGCCTTTCTCTGTCTTTGGGTGGCCTAAAGATACAGAAGACCTCCAAGTTTTTTATCCGACAGACACCCTTGTTACTGCTCAGGAGATTTTGTTTTTCTGGGTGGCAAGAATGGTAATGGCGGGCTATGAGTTTACAGGTAAACTTCCATTTGAAAATGTGGTTATCCATGGAACAGTCAGGGATAAGACGGGCAGGAAGATGAGTAAATCGCTTGGCAATATAATAGACCCGCTTGATATCATAGAAAAATACGGAGCAGACAGTTTAAGATTCAGTTTAATCTCTATGACTTCTGCGGGGCAGGATGTCTTTCTCTCCCCTACCTTTTACATAAAAGGTAGAAATTTTATGAATAAGTTATGGAATGCTTCCAGATTTATTATCACTTCAGCAGAAAAACAAGGTAACGATAAAGTGATTTTACCCAAAGAGTTTGAAGGTTTAAAACTTCCTGAAACATGGATATTGCTCTCCTTAGACAATCTTATTGAGAGTTTCAATAAAGCGCTTGATGATTTTCGCCTCAACGAAGCAATTAACCTTCTCTACGATTTCTTCTGGCATATCTTCTGTGACTGGTATCTGGAAATATCCAAGATATACAGTGATTATGAAGAAAAGTATTTTAAAGAAAAAGCCCTTCCGGTCCTGTTTTATGTTCATATATCCCTATTAAAAATGCTCCATCCGTTTATACCGTTTATTACTGAAAAACTATGGCAGATTTTCTTCTCTTTCTGTGAATTAGAGACACCCAGTGTTATGATAAGCAGAATGCCTGAGAAGTCATTTGATTTTGCATCAAAAGAGATAATGGAAGAGATGGAAGATATAAAAGAGGTAATTACCAATATAAGAAATCTCAAGACAAAGTTTAGTATTCCTATATCTGAACCTGTTGATTGTTATTTTGACAAAATTCCCGAAGGGCTCTCTGCCAGAATAATATCCCGCCTTGCGGGTATCGGCGATATGAAAATCTTCCCGGAAGAGAAAATAAAGGGGCTCTTGATAAAGAATCTGAAAAATGGTAGAATCGGTATATCCTTTGAGGGTATTATAGATATCCAAAAAGAACTGGATAAACTATACAAGGAACAGGAAAAACTCAAAGGGTATCTCGAAAAAATAACAAAAAAGGTAGAGAGCAAAGAGTTTATATCAAGGGCGCCGGCGGATGTTCAGGAGAAAGAAAGAGAAAAAAAGATAGAACTCCACGAGGCGCTTAAAAATTTAGAGAGCGATATAGCATTTATAGAAAACCAATAAAAGGAGATTAAAATGAATGTTTTTATCAACATCAGCGGAAAACAGGTCAGGGTAAAAGAAGGAATGGTCTTTTCAACTTTCACATTAAAAGATAAAAAAATCGGCGAACAGATAGAGTTTACTCCTGTCTGCAGTATAGATGAAGATGAAGTGATTACAGAAGAAAAGAAACTTAAGAAAATCAAAGTTGTTTGCGATATCATAGAAGAAAAGAAAGGCAAAAAGATTTATTCTTTTAAGAAAAAACCAAAGACAGGTTATAAAAGAGGTTATGGGCACAGAGACAGATTAATGGTATTGAAAGTATTAAAAATAGAAAAAAAGTGAAGAGCCCAAAAGATATCCGTTCCAATACTTTTATAGGAAAAAAAGCGGTTCTTGTTGTTTTCAAATGTAAAAAAGAATTTGAAACTGAAGAGCAAACCAAAGAATTGGAGTTCCTCTCCAAAACCCTGCGCATTAAAATTATAAAAACTTTTGTTTATAAGCCGGACCTTGTCCGTTCATCTCTATACATTGGTAAAGGGCGTCTTGAGGAGATAAAAGAGTTTATAGATACGGAGGGTGCGGATTTTTTGATATTTGGCGATGAACTTACCCCTGTTCAACAGAGAAATATAGAAAATTTCCTGAAGATACGGGTAATAGACCGAACAGAACTTATACTTCACATCTTCGGAGAGCACGCAAAGTCTAAGGAAGGAAAGATTCAGGTTGAACTTGCGCAACTCTCTTATATCCTTCCCCGATTGACCGGCTATGGTATATCCCTTTCAAGAATAGGAGGGGGTATAGGCATAAAAGGCCCCGGGGAGATGAAACTTGAGATTTACAGAAGAAGAATAAAAGAAAAGATACACCGCTTAAAAAAAAGTATAGAAGGCATAGAACGGCATAGGGAGATTATACGCAAATCAAGAAAAAGAAAGAATTTACCAATAGTAGCGGTTATCGGCTATACCAATGTAGGGAAGACAAGCATAATTAACAAGATGAGTTCTTCAGAACTATATGTAGCCAATAAACTTTTTTCAACACTTGACCCGGCAACAAGGGGAGTGTATTTAAGGGAGAACAAAATGTGTCTTATGACCGATACAGTCGGTCTTCTTCATAATATACCTCACCATATGATAGAAGCGTTTAAATCCACCCTTGAAGAGGTTAGTTTTGCAGACCTGATTCTTTGCGTCTATGACAGTTCTTCCCCGAATATGGACAGGCAGTATAATACTGTTATAGAGGTTCTTAAACTACTATCCTGTGAAGATAAACCCAGAATAGATGTTTATAATAAGCTGGATTTATTACAACCTGAGGATTTGCATATACTTAAAAACAGATATCCAGAAACGGTCTTTGTGTCCGCACATAGCGGGGAAGGCCTTGATGTTTTAAAAAAAAGAATAGGCGAGGTTCTGTATGAAAATCCGGTTAGGTTATAAAGATGCAAGGAAGGTATCAGAGATAGTGAAGGTTTTAACAAAAGAGAGCAGTTTTATGTTAACAGCCCATAAAAACATTGATGGAGATGCGATAGGAAGCGAACTTGCTATGTATAGCGCATTAAAAAGAGCGGGGAAGGACGTTTGCATTGTGAATCAAGATGCCGTTCCCCCTATATATCGGTTTTTACCAAACAGCAAAAAAATTCGACTCTCTGCAAAGGAGTTATCAAAACCGCCTGAGGTGGCGGTGATAATTGATTGCGGTTGCGCAGACAGAACAGGCGATGTCTTTGAAATTATAAAAAAAGTAAAAATCACTATAAATATAGACCACCATTTTTCAAATACTAAATTTGCTGATATTAATTGGGTTAGCCATAAATTTTCCGCAACAGGAGAGATGCTGTATTTTGTGGTCTCACAACTCAACAAGAATGTTTCAAAGAATGAGGCAGAGTGTCTCTATACTGCAATACTTACGGATACAGGCAGGTTTATCTATAATATCAATCCGTTTACCATGAAGGTTGTTCAAGACCTGATACTCAAAGGGGCGGCTCCTGAAAAAATTGCAAAGAAAATTTATCTGGAACGACCTTTAAAGTCCGTTAAACTGCTTTCCCTTGCGCTTGAAAGTTTGAAGTTTGAGAAAAAAAGAAAGTTCGCTTGGATGAAGGTGACCAAAGAGATGTATCGGAAGAGCAAAACAAGAGTGGAAGACACTGAGGGCTTTATAGACCTTCTTCTAAAGATAAAAGAGGCAAACATAGTGTTTTTGATTAAAGAGACACAGGGTGTGATAAAGGTCAGTTTAAGAAGCAAAGGGCGGTATGACGTTGATAAAATCGCTTCAAAATTTGGCGGAGGCGGACATAAAAAAGCAGCAGGTTGTTATTTTAGCGGTATATCATTGGATAAAGCGGAAGAAAAAATAATCAAGGAAATAGAACGGAGAATACCTTAATAAAACCATGGACGGAATAATAGCGGTAAATAAACCCACAGGTATCACATCTTATGATGTTATACGGTTCATAAAAAGGTCGTTCAAACTGAAGGACAAGATAGGTCATTCAGGAACTCTTGACCCTCTTGCTTCAGGAGTGCTCATAATATGCATAGGAAAAGCGACAAGAATGAGCGAACTCTTTATGAATACAGATAAAGAATATGAGGCGAAGTTACTGCTTGGAGTGAAAACAGATACCGATGATATCAAAGGAAAAGTTTTAGAGACAAGAGAAGTAAAAGTAAAAGAGGAAGATATACTGCAGGTTATTAAAGGGTTTGAAGGGACAATAGAGCAAGTGCCTCCCGTTGTTTCTGCGATAAAACAGAACGGGACTCCGCTTTATAAACTGCATAGAAAAGGGGTTATTGTCTCTCCTGAACCAAGAACGATAGAGGTTAAACGAATAGAGGTAATTGATATATCCTTCCCTTATGTGGATTTTCGTGTAGAATGTTCTAAGGGAACATATATTCGGGCTATTTGCAGAGATATCGGTGATAAATTAGGGTGCGGGGGAACACAAGCAGCGTTAAAACGGACAAGAGTCGGTGATTTTACAATAGAGCATACCGCAACCCTTGAAGATTTGGAGCAACAGGGAATGGAGAGATATCTTATATCTGTAAAGAGGTAATAAAGCGAAAATATGAACGATAAAATAAAAAATGAATTACAGATAAGTGTAGCAGGAATACGAGGAATTTATCCCGAGTATCTTACATCAGAGATTGTGTTTAACTTCGGGATTATTTTCGGGAGTTTTATAAAAGCAAATGAGGTTTTTATATGCTCCGATACGAGAATAAGCGGGCAATCTCTAAAGGACTCCGCTATCACAGGTCTTCTATGTTCAGGGAAGGATGTGATTGACATTGGCATAGCCGCAACGCCTGAGATAGGTTATATAATAGAAAAAGCGAGGAGAGAGGCCTCCGCAGGAATTGTTATTACAGCCAGCCACAATCCTGCGGAATATAACGGGATAAAGTTTTTTTCAGAAAAAGGCACTTTTTTAAATGCGGAAGAGATGGGAAGAATGCTTGATATGTATTATAAAAGAGCCGCTGTTGTATCTCAAGAGCCGGGACTGCTCTCCTTTGACGATTACACCGAGAGATACTTTAACTGTATTTATAATACCGTCAATATTGATGCGATAAGAAAGAAAAAGTTTAAGGTTGTAGTTGATGTCTGTCAAGGGGTAGGGGCATTAAAAACAGAAGAATTTCTGGGAGAGATGGGATGCGAAGTAGTCCTTATAAACAGGGACCCTCTCGGTGTCTTCAGCCATAATCCGGAACCGCTCCCGGAAAACCTTAAAGAAATCTCGGAAAGAGTTGTAAAAGAACGGGCTGATATAGGATTTGCCCAAGACCCTGACTGTGACCGTCTGGCGCTTATCTGTGAAAATGGCGCTATCCCCGGAGAGGAGGCGGTTGTTGTTCTTGCTGTCAGGAATATCCTTGAGTATCATAAAAAGGGTAACGTGGTTGTAAACCTTTCCACTACAATGCTTGTAGAAGATGTTGCTAAAAGTTTAGGGGCGCTTGTTTACAGAGCGAAGATAGGCGAAGTAAATGTTGTGGAAAAGATGAAGGAAACAGGCGCTGTTATCGGCGGAGAAGGTAATGGCGGAGTCATATTCCCCGAAGCGCATTACGGAAGAGACAGTTTTGTGGGTATGGCTCTGATTTTAGAGTATTTAGCCCTTAGGGATACAAGCATCTCAGTAGTAATAAATGAGATGCCCAAGTATTTTATTCTAAAAGAAAAGATTACTGTCTCTGACAAACATAAGGCAGGCGAGATATTAAATACTCTTGAGAAGACGTTGAAAGAAAAAGAACAGATGAATACGGAAGATGGAATAAAGATAATAAGAGCAGATGGGTGGATTCACATAAGACCATCGGGGACAGAACCTGTTATACGTGTTTATGCGGAAGCTAAAAGCAAGGATATCGCAAGACAATATTTATCGGAGTTTATTTCCTTGATTTCTTCTTAGAACGTTTCTTATAAAAATCATTTATGTATTCTACTGCCTCAATCGGTTCTTCTACAATCTTAAAAAGATTCATATCTCTGCAATCTATATATCCTCTGCCTATAAGCACCTCTTCCATCCACTTAATCAAACCTTTCCAATAATCCCGTTCCACCAAGATTACAGGGAACTGATGAATACGTTCTGTCTGTATAAGGGTTACAGCCTCTAAAAACTCATCCAGTGTTCCGAATCCGCCTGGGAAAACAATAAGTCCTTTAGCATACTTTACAAACATAACCTTCCGCGTAAAAAAATATCTGCAGGATATAAGT
>JAAYXZ010000142.1 GCA_012515635.1 Elusimicrobiota bacterium | reverse complement strand
AGAGGCAATAATAACCAAAGGGAAGAAAAAATATCTTAAAGATAGTAAAATGGTAATAGAGGGGCTTTTCACTACTAAAGCTTTTTTCAACTTGAGCAAAAAGATGAATGTTGAACTGCCTATCACTGAATCAATTTACAAGATTCTATATGAAGAAGCAAAGCCGGAGACAGAGATTAAAAAACTAATGATGCGTAAACTAAAAGAAGAATGACGAAAAAAAAAGAAAGATTCTATTATATCAGCGAAGTAAGCAAAAGCGTTGAATTGCCTCCCCATATAATCCGATACTGGGAGAAAGAACTCTCTTTTTTAAAGCCGTTAAGGGACCAGAAAGGGCACCGAATATATACCGAAAAAGATATTGAAAAAATTAACAGAATAAAGTTTTTGGTCTATAATGAGGGGTATAAAATAAAGGGAGTAAAAATAAAACTCAGGGATAGAACCATAAGAGATGCAACAAAAAACACTAAAAAACTCCTTGCGGATATTTTGCGAGACATAAAGGAGATTAAAAAATGTTTACAATAGGGCTTATTGCATCAGGAAAAGGGAGCAACATTAGGGCTATTCTTGAGAATATAAGACAAGGAGAACTGGACGTCAAGGCAAGCGTGATACTCAGTGATAATCCTCATTCAAAAGCCCTTAAGATTGCGGAAGAGGAAGGAATAAAACACTATTGCATACCAGAGGAAAAATATAAGACAACCCTTTCCGTGAAAACAGAGAGAGAGTATGTCCGTATATTAAAAGAATACAATGTTGACCTTGTATGCTTTGCCGGTTTTATGAGGATTATAAAAAAAGAGATGCTAAATAATTTTTTCGGTAGAATTGTAAATATACATCCATCGCTGTTGCCAGCATTTCCCGGGGTAGATGCTTGGAAACAGGCGTTGAACTACGGAGTGAAATTTGCCGGTTGCACCACTCACTTTGTAGAAACCGATATTGATGCGGGACCTATAATATTACAAGCAGTTGTCCCTGTTCTGGAAGACGATACTTATGACACACTGCATAAAAGAATACAAGAAAAAGAACATATTATATACCCCCTCACTATAAAACTTATAGCCGAAGGAAAAGTAAATCTGTCAGGACGAAGAGTAAGCATTACCTGTTAAACGGAGAATAAAAATGGGCAAAATCACTTTAAGAAGAGCAAAGATGGGAGATGTAAACCAAATACGACATCTTATTAATAATTTCGCAGCAGAAGGCACTATGCTTCCCGTCTCTCTCAACATGTTATATGAACGGCTTAGAAATTTCCTGGTAGTGGAGGAAAATAACAAAATTATAGGATGTGTTGCGCTAAAAATTGTTTGGAAAGACCTGGGAGAGATACGGTCCCTTGCAATAAGTAAAAAACATCAAGGGAAGGGCTATGGAAAAATACTTGTCAAAAAAGCGCTCAATGAGGCAAAAGCGCTTGATTTGAAAAAAATTTTCACACTCACCTATGTCCCAGAGTTTTTTGAGAAGTTAGGGTTTGAGAAGATAATGAAATCAAAACTACCGCATAAAGTATGGAGTGACTGTATCAACTGTCCTAAATTTCCACGGTGTGACGAAACGGCATTACTAAAAATCCTGAAAAAATGAAAAAGATATATTCCCTTTTCTTGTCAGCGCTGATTCTTCTGCTTTCATCGTTTTTTGCTGAAGCAAAAATTTCCATAGGAGATTCTGTGCTTATTGAACAATCATCTGAGGAAGAGATATTTTTCATCGGAGATGAGATTGTCGTGAACGCCCCTTTGCAGAGTGAGTTTATTGGCATCGGTAGAAATATAACGGCTGTTTCTGAAGCAAAAGGTGATTTTATTGCTGTAGGTTACAACGTTAATTTCAAGGGTAGTTCCGAACAAGATATCTATTTAGCCGGTGGGAATATAACCGTGGAAGGAGATATGAAAGGCAGTATCGCTATTCTGGGAAAGAATGTCACAATTAAAGGCGATATCAGCGGGAACCTGCGTGTAAGTGCGGAGAATATCACGATAGAGGGCACCGTAATAGATAAGACAATACTATGGGGCAAAAACATTGCTATATCAGGTAATTTTAATGACCTATCTGTTTACGGGACACATCTCCATTTTAACCCCAATACAACAGTAAAAGGAACTTTATCCTACAGTTCTTCCGAAGATACAGACCTCTCTAATATTACGGTTTTAGGAGAGACGTACTGGAGAAAACCGTTTAATGAACAGATGAAAGAAAAACTTCCTTGGAAAATATTTAAGCGTTTTTACGGATTCTTCTCTCTGCTTATTCCTGTTTTGATGACCCTTTTATTCTTCCCGAATTTATTTCAACAAACAGTAGAGATGTCAGGAAGAAAATTCATCCCCTCTTTCTTTGGCGGGCTCTTTTTAATTATAAGTTCTCTTTTATTGATTCTTATCTCTTTTATTACCATAATAGGTGTGCCATTAGGCCTTATTCTAACTATGTCTCTTTCAGCGCTTGTTTATATAGCACGAATATTTCCCGCAATATTTGTAAGCAGAAAGATTCTTTTTAAGATGCAAGACAAAACTTTTACATGGATACTTGCCACACTTATAGGAATATTGCTATTCACTACTATATCAATATATGCTCCGGCTAAGATAATACTAAACCTTATTTGCATTCCGGTTGGTTGCGGGGCTCTTTCCACTGGCAGATTAAAACTATTAAAACGCCTTAGAGATGAAAAGGTACTATAAAAAGGAGAAGAAAATGAAAATAATTCTTGCATATTCCGGCGGACTTGACACCTCAATAGCAATAAAGTGGTTAAAAGATAAATATAATGCGGAAATCATATGCTATACAACTAACGTCGGACAGGTGGAAGATGTAAAAAAATTGAGCGCTAAAGCTAAAAAAACAGGCGCCACAAAATTATATTTTGACGACTTACGGCAAAAATTTGTAGATGATTACGTAATCCCTTCTCTTAAAGCGGGAGCATTATATCAAGATAAATACCCTCTTGCTACTGCGCTATCAAGGCCGCTTATCGTAGAAGGCATGGTAAAGGTGGCAAGAAAAGAGAGGGCAGATGCGCTTGCTCATGGATGCACGGGAAAAGGAAATGACCAGGTGCGGTTTGAACTTACCACAAGATATTTATCGCCGGAATTACAGGTTATAGCGCCTGTAAGAGAATGGGAGTTTAAGTCAAGGGAAGATGAGATAGAATATGCCAAAAAACATAATATCCCTACACCTGTAACTAAAAAGAAGCCATACAGTATTGACTGGAACCTATGGGGAATATCTATTGAATGCGGAAAACTTGAAAACCCATGGAACGAACCGCCGGAGGATGCTTACCAGATTACTGTTTCTTCGGAAAAAGCGCCTGCAAAACCGGAATATATCACCATAGGATTTGAAAAAGGGGTTCCTTTATCCCTCAATGGTAAAAAAATGGACATATTGAAGTTGATAGAACGGTTAACAAAATTAGGCGGAAAGCATGGAGTTGGAAGAATAGATATGGTAGAAGACCGTCTGGTAGGAATCAAATCAAGAGAGATATACGAGGCGCCTGCCGCGGTCATACTTCATACCGCACACAATGCGCTGGAAAAACTTGTCTTTTCAAGAGACCTCTTTGAGTTTAAGAAAATTGTCTCTCAAAGATATTCGCAACTAACTTATTTCGGTCAGTGGTTTTCACAAATAAAACAGTGTCTGGACAGTTTTGTAGAAAATAGTCAGAGATTTGTAACAGGAGAGGTTCGGATAAAACTATACAAGGGGAATTGTATCGTAACAGGGAGAAAATCCAGTTATTCGCTTTATAGCGAAACCCTTGCAACATATACAGAAAAGGACCTGTTTGACCACACAGCCGCTAAAGGATTTCTTGAAATCTTCGGCTTACCTTCTAAACTTGAAGGTCTCCGTGAAAAATAATAACAACTCGGAATGTGGTTTTCTTTTTACTTGTTAAGTTGCAACAGGAACCGCTTATCCGCCTTGTAAGTTTGCATAACTGCCGTTTTTATTATAAAATCTAAGAAAAACAAGGAGAAGATAATGATATTTTCAGGGATAAGCGATGAAGCAGGTCAGGTAATAGAAAAACAGATACAGGCACACAAAGAACTGGGTTGGGAATATCTTGAACTGCGAAATATTGACGGAGGAGCCATTACGCTTATCTCCGATGAACAATTTAACGAGGTATTTAAAAAGGTAACGGCATCCGGTTTGAAAATATCCTGTTTCGCCAGTTCTATAGGTAATTGGGCAACTGAAATTTCAGGAAACTTCCAGAAAGATGTGGATGAACTTAAAATGGCTATACCGAGAATGCATAAGTTCAATACCAAGTATATCAGGGTAATGTCTTGGCCAAACAATAAACAAAACCCGCTTACAGATAATGAGTGGGGAAAAGAAGCAATAAAACGAATGAGAGAACTGGTCAAAATAGCAGAGGATGGGAAAATTATCCTTGCCCATGAAAACTGCAGCGGATGGGGAGAGCCCGCCAATAATATGTTAACCCTTGCTAAAGAAATGAATTCCCCTGCTTTTAAACTACTCTTTGATACAGGAAATGTAATGGCATATAATTCAGGCGACCCTATGGAGTTTTATCTAAAAATAAAACAGTATATTGGGTATATTCATATTAAGGACTATACATTTCTGACAGATGGCTCGCTTAAAGCGACTTATCCGGGAGAAGGAAAAGCCAAAGTCAGAGAAATACTGAAAGATGTCAAAAACTCGGGATATGACGGATTCATTTCTATAGAGCCGCACCTTGCAAGCGTTGTCCATGAAGGCAAAGTAGGAGACCCTGAAGTTACTTATAAGACATATATAACTTATGGAACAAAACTTGCAAACATTGTAAACGAACTATGAAATCTAAGGTTTTTATAGTCAGGTGTATCTCTTATGAACAAGGTGTGGTGGAAGAAGCGACACAAAAACTCTTTGATTTATCAAATATTAAATCCGTTTGTCCTGAATATCTTCTGTTTAAACCGAATATGCTATCCGCCAGACATCCGGAAGAAGGAGTTACAACACACCCTGCCCTTCTTGAAACAATTGTAAGATTATGTAATAGTCAAAAAAAAATAATCGGGGACAGCCCCGCAAACATAAATAAACCGATAGAGTTATACTGGGATAAATGCGGCTATGCCAATGTCTCCAAAGCAACAGGGATACCTCTTGTAAAATTCACTAATTCCACAATGCTGAAATTTCAGGTAGCAGGACAAACAACAGAAGTCCCTGTAACAGAATTTATACAGAATTTTAAAGTGTTTAATGTTGCTAAATTAAAGACCCATGGACTTACTATAATGACTGCCGGATTAAAAAACTTATATGGTCTTATAACCGGTTTTAATAAGAGCATTCTTCACAGCAAATTTATCTCGCCCTATGATTTTTCTAATTTTTTAGTTTCTTACTATGCGGCGATAAAAAATTTAGTGTTCTTTAATTTAGTTGATGCGGTTGTTTCTATGGAGGGAGACGGTCCTGCTGCAGGACAACTTAAACACACCGGATATCTCATAGGAGGCAGTGATACTGTGGCTGTAGATATGGTATGTTCCAAACTTATAGGTATAAAACCTGAAGATATCCCTTATTTAAAGATATATAAGGATTTATATGGACTGCCTGCAGTTGAAATTATCGGAGACACCCTTACCCCTGTGAAAAAATTTCTGGTGCCGGGAATAAAGAGAAACCGCTTATTATCTTCAAGATTTTTAAAGCCCTTTCTACTTTTCCTTGCAAGATACTTTAAAGCAATACCCATAATAGACCCTAGTAAATGCAGGCATTGTTATGCCTGTAAAGAGGTCTGCCCTGTGAACGCAATATCAAAAAACTTGAAATTCAACAGAAAAAAGTGTATAAATTGTCTATGCTGTTTTGAGGTTTGCCCTCATAAAGCAATTCGGGTAAAGAAGAGTTTTATTGCGCGTTTATTCACATAGGAAGCAAGAGAAAGTGTGAGAGTAAGTTGATTGTTTTATATGTCTCTATCTTAAACAAATGTTTTTCGTATCTTTTATTTCCACATAGTTTGGATATGTTGTTAAACAGGAGGAATACATAATGTTAATACCTGCTATTATACTCGGAAGTATGGGAGTTGTTTTTGGCGCATTCCTTACATTTTTCAGTATAAAATTCAAAGCGGAGGAGAACCCTTTGCTCACACAACTGTATGAGTTTATGCCAAACGCCAACTGCGGCGCTTGCGGACTTCTCGGATGCAGCGCTTTTGCGGACATGCTGGCTGAAGGCAAAGTCAGCCCGGAAAAATGCCTGATGTTGTCTGATGAAAACATACAGAAGATTTGTTCCTTATTAGGAATTAAAAAAAGCGAGAGAGATAAATATGTTGCAAGAGTAATGTGTTTCGGCGGTAAAAATGCGAAGAAAAGATTTGATTATACAAGTGTCCGTTCATGCAATGCCCTCAACTCACTTTTTAATACTAATATGGAGTGTGACTATGGCTGTCTTGGAATGGGGGATTGTGTGAAAGTATGCCCTGTCGGAGCCATCTCAATGAACGAAAACAACCTTCCTGTTATAGATTCTGAAAAGTGTATCGGATGCGGAAAATGTGTGAAGGAATGCCCGAAACAAATTATCAAACTTACGCCTTACGATAAAACCGTTTATATTGCCTGTTCTTCCCATAACAGAGGACCTGTGGTTATAAGAGCATGCAAAACAGGGTGCATCGGGTGCGGGAAATGCGCAAAAGTGTGTCCTCAACAAGCTATTACTATGGAGGATAATCTTGCGATTATAGATTATACAAAGTGCAATAATTGCGGAAAATGTATCGAAGAGTGTCCGAAAAAAATTATTTTTGACGCATCGGTAATAGATAAATTAGAAGCACTCGCATAAAAGAATGAAAGAGAAAAATATACGATTAACTATCGCTTATAACGGAAACATGTTCTCCGGATGGCAGAGACAAAAAAACGAGGATAGCATCCAAGAAGCAATTGAAAAAGCGCTAAAAAAAATCATCGGGGAAAATATTAAAGTTATCGGCTGCGGCAGAACCGACAGTAAAGTTCACGCCATATCTTACACCGCAAATTTTCAAACCACAAGTCATCTTGCGCCCGAACAGATTGAAAAAGCATTGAATTCCCTTCTGCCTACTGATATACACATCAAAAAGACGGAGGTTGCAAGTTCTGAATTTCATAGCAGATACAGTGCTAAAAAAAAGACATACAGATATCTTATTATATGCGGACAAAAAAGTCCGTTTTTACAAAACTTTGCCTACTATATAAGAGACACTCTCAATATTGACTATATGAAAAAAGCCACAGAACACTTTCTGGGTGAACATGATTTTTCCGCATTTCAGGCGGCAGGCAGCAATATACTAAACAGCAAAAGGAAGATTTATCGCATTGTAGTGCGGGAGGAAAAATTCACCATTGATTCGGAACTAAAAATTATATCCATAGAAATAACTGCAAATGGTTTTCTCTATAAGATGGCAAGGAATATTGTCGGGACCCTGATTTATGTGGGGCTTGGTAAATTATCGGTAAAAAAAGTTGCAGGACTTATTGCTTCAAGAGACAGGAGACAAGCCCCGCCTACCGCGCCACCCGAGGGACTTTATCTGAAAAAGGTGGTATATTAAATGGATGAGATAAAGACAGTTTTAAAAAAGACAAGCGAAACTCTGCAAGAGAATTTTCCGCTATCTGCTCTTACCAGTTTTAAAACAGGCGGACCCGCAAGATTTCTTATCACTCCCGCCGATAAAGATGAATTGATAGAAACCCTTGAAATATGTGAGAGACACTCAATCCCTATTTTAATTCTTGGAAAAGGAACCAACATTCTTATAAGCGATGCTGGTTTTAACGGGGTAGTTATATCAACCAAAAACTTAAATAGAACCTTCGTTGAAGGAACTGATATCCATTGCCAATCAGGGGTCTTACTCTCCTCATTATTAAAAATATGTATTGAAAAATCTTTAAAAGGGATGGAGTTTCTTTCTGGTATCCCCGGAACAATCGGAGGCGCAATTATATCAAATGCAGGACTGAAAAAAGAGT
>JAAYXZ010000141.1 GCA_012515635.1 Elusimicrobiota bacterium | reverse complement strand
TTTATGCCAACCCCATAGCGCTGGAGATGTTCGGTTATAAAAATATCAAAGAATTGCAAAAAAGGCATTTCATAGATTTTGTCCTTCCTCAATTCAAAGAAAAAGTTAATTTAGATATTCAACTCTTATCCCCGGAGAATAAGGGGCGCTTGATTCAATACAAGGTGCAAGACGCCAACAAGACATCCTTTTGGGTGGAGACAATCAGCAATAAGACGGTCTTTCAAGGAGAAAACGGCACTCTTCTTTGCCTTAGAGATATAACAGAGCGGAAACTTGCGGAGGAAGGGATAAAAAAGATACAGGGGGCAATGAAAAAAGTGCTTGAAGAGGTTGTCTCGGCTCTCTCTAAAACTATCGCGGAGAAAGACCCTTACACTTTAGAGCATCAGAAAAAGGTATCTGAACTTGCCTGCGCTATAGCAAAAAAAATGAACCTCTCCCCCGAATTCATAGACGGTTTAAAAATTGCCGCAATACTCCACGATATCGGAAAAGGGAGTATCCCCGGAGCGCTTCTTTTTGCTCCAAGAAAACTTACAGATATAGAGATGGGCCTTGTCAAACTGCATACTGTTAAAGGATATAATATACTGAAAGACATAGATTTCCCGTGGCCTATAGCAAAGATAGTTTTACAACACCATGAACATATAGACGGAAGCGGTTATCCCCACGGTATAGACGGCAAAACAATGCTTCTGGAAGCAAAAATCCTTGCTGTTGCAGATGTTGTTGAGGCAATCAATTCCCACAGACCTTATCGGAAAGCGTTGGGAATACAAGCCGCCCTTGAAGAGATAGAATCCAAGAAAGGCCTCTGGTATGACGAAGCCGTCGTTAATGCCTGTAAAGAACTATTTGAAGAGGGCTTCAATTATTAAATCACATCTTCTGCTTTATCAAACTTCCCCCGCTAAATAAAAAAATGCCGAAGTGGGGAGTCGAACCCCAACGGTGTTGCCACCACCAGGTCCTGAACCTGGCGCGTCTGCCATTTCCGCCACTCCGGCTTATATCTCTTAATCCATCTTATTGCTTATACATAAAAACAGATTGTCCAACGCCAATTTCAGGTTTATATTATACCTTATTCTGCCTTTAAGCTCCAGAATTTTTTCCATCACATCCAGCATATTCTTATCGGAAGGCATTAATTTATAGTCCATATTTTTGTTGATAACATATTCTTCGGGCACGCCTGCTCTTTTTAAGTAAGCATCCCTGAAAAACAGGAGCATCTTCCCTGTATCTTCCTCCGCCTCTTCCCTGTCCCTTGCGGCAACAAACGAATCTATCTCCTTGAAAAAACCAAAGAAGTTTTTATTCCGCGCACAACTTAAGATATCTATATACTGCTGATGCATCTCCTCCATATCCTCTGTATACTCCGGAAGTTTATAGTTTAGCCGTATCTTTTGAAACCTTGAAACAATGGTAGGAAGAAAAAAACCGATATTCTTGCTCTGTATTATAAGTGTCCCATAAGCAGGAGGTTCTTCCAATATCTTTAAGAACCCGTTGGCTGCCTCTGACCTCATATAATTAATATCAAAGATATATATCTTCCTCATACCATAATACGGAGTAATATAAATGTCCTCTTTCACCCACCTGACATCATCTATGGAAAGCGCGCTTTTAGAGGGGATTATCCATTTTGTGTCGGGATGGCTTCTATTCTCTATTTGCCGACAGAAAGAACATTTATTACATGGCGGCGTCTCCTTACACTGAAGGAGTTTTGATAAAAACATCACGCACTCATTCCTCTCTTTTTCATCTCCTGCAAAGACAAGATATGCCCCAGCAACTCTGTTTTGCTTTTTGATGCTTATAAGAAACTTTTTTGCTTCATTTACATCCATTGTTGAACTTCTCCCATTCTTTTATAATCTCTTCATATGTAAGAGTAATCGTTCTTCTTTCAATTATCCGTATCCGTTGCTTCTCCGCTTGCGCAATACGAAGATACCCTTCTCTCACCCTCTCCTGAAACTCCAATGACTCCTTTTCAATCCTATCCTTCTTTTTATTCTTTAATACCGTGAGCAGATTGCGAGCGGGCGCATCTATCAGAAAAGTTATATCGGGCAGAGATACATCCACGAAAGCATTATGGATATACCTGATAAGGTCGAGGGAAACACCTCTCCCGTAACCCTGATATGCCATAGTAGAATCAATATATCTGTCTATAACAACTATTCCGCCTTTCCCGACATACGGGGCTATACATTCTTCTATCAGTTGACTGCGGCTGGCAAGATACAAAAAAAGCTCACTGAGAGAGCCGATTGTATTTCTGCTATCCAGAAGAATCTTTCTTATTTTTTCGCCGACTTTTGTCCCGCCCGGCTCATTAAGAAGAACATACTCTGTCCCCTTGCGGTCAAGATATTCACAGAATAGTTTCACCTGAGTGCTCTTACCACAGCCGTCTATACCTTCAAAACTTACTATTATTCCCTTTTTTTTCATCAGTTTTTCTCTTAGTCAATGAATTGTATGTATATTGTCCCAAGCAAATCATTGTCTTCCTTTATCTGAACCTCAAACTTATCTTTTTCCCCTTTCATAGCCCAATACTTGAGCATATTGGCATAGGTTACCCAATAGCCAATATCCTGCTGGTCATTTCTTCTCGCATTCCCCGCAAAACCCTTTATATCCGCTTTAATCTCTTCAGAATCGGCTGACCTATAAATCACCTTTTCTATCTTGAACCTACCTCCCTTTTTCACCTCTATTTCACCGTCAGGGGCTAACGAAAAGGTCTCATCCTCATATAATATTACAACCATAAAATCCGTCTCTTCTTCTTCGCTCTCTATTTGATGCTCCTCACTTAAAGGAACAGTTACGGTTACAATGTCCTGTTTCAATACAGAGCGAGGGTAGGAGCGAACAAGACATACATAATAGATTGAAATTCCTGCATAAATAACTAAAAGCGCTGCCCCTATAGCAAACTTTTTTCTGTTGATTTTTAATATCATTGCCAAAACGGCTATTAATATGACTGCTACTCCGATATTCACTAATGCCAACAACATCGCCTTATCCAACATATTATTCCTCCCGATAGGTGGTTAATCTATTCTTGCCTCCTGCCTTGGATTTAAATAATGCCTGGTCTGCCTTGCTTATAACCTCTTCTACGGTCTGTCCATGTTCGGGAAATGCCGCTATCCCTATGCTCATTGTCAAATTAACGGCTTTTTCCTCTTCCTCTTCCAGAAATATATGCGTAGATAAATTTTTCTTAATCCTGTCTGCAAAAATCTTTGCTTCTACGCTTGAAGTAAAAGGCAAAAGATACGCAAATTCATCCCCGCCAAACCGACATGCCACATCGCCATCCCTCACGCTACTCTTTATCAATAGCCCGACCTCTGCCAGTATCTTATCTCCTTTCGGATGTCCGTAACTATCCACATAATACTTAAAATTATCAAGGTCCGAAATCATAACAGAGACAGGGAAGTCCGCCCTTTTCGCCTTTGCAAACTCCTGCTCCATCCTGTTTTGGAAATGCCTTCTGTTATATAAGCCCGTAAGAGCATCTGTTATAGACGCCTTATTAACCTCTTCGTGTAATACTGCGTTTTCAATCACTATGCTCAGGTGCTTCAAAAAAACACCCGTTCCGTTCTTTGTCTCCTCAAACAGAAGCGCCCTTTTTCTTCCCTTCAACACAGATACCCCAATAATAATAACCGCTTTTGTTTTGTCTTCCCCTACAGGCAATATAATAATTTCTTTGCTTTTCTCAAACCCATATTCACGAAGGGCTTCCTGTATTCTTGCGTTTATCTCATCAGAGATGCTTGCAGGCGAAAAAGTAAATATAGAATAGTTCTCTTTTGCCCTGCTCTCATATCGGTTCTCTTCGGAGATATTAACTGTTAAAATCTTCTCTGAGATATATTCTTGAATACGGTCATCAATAATAAGCACGATGCCCTTATCTCCCTGATAAAACTTCAGAAATATATCCAAACTCTCCCTCAGGAGATTATCTATTGTTATATGAGACCCTATCCGTATCAACCCTGAATTGAGCAATTCTATAAAATTCTTTTGTCTAAAGAGCAACTTACAGTAAAAACTGCTTGTTCTAAAAACAAGGAACAAAGACAAATAGATAACCAGAAAAACAGGCAAAACAACTTTCACACCAGATTTTCCCGGGACAAATTGCTCTATTCTTTGGAATGCCAAAATCGCAAAAAGCGTAATACACCCGTATAACACCACTTCTATGGCAATCATTATCCTGTTTTTTCTCATTCATCTCTCCTTCAATATATTATTTTCTTTTACAGGATATTGCAAGTCCTTTAACAGGTTGTTATATGTTCTAAATTGGGGTAAAATAAAACAAGAGAACAAAAAGACAGTAGAAAACATTAAAGAGTCCTGATATAGTTTTTATGTTTAACCTGAACAAAAAGGAGGAGATATGCGAAGAACTATCCTTATACTTGCGGTGCTCGCAATGGCTGGCTGCGCGGTAGTAAATGTGTATGTAACATTTCCTGAGGAAAAGATAGAAAAAGCAGCGGAACAACTGCTTGCTCCTCCCTCACAGAGCAAACCTCAAAGCAATCTACAACGCTTAATATTTACAGGTATTGCCTACGCAGATGATGCTGTAGAAGTAAGCAGAGATATAAAGACCGACTCTCCCGCAATACGGGCTGCAAAGCAAAAAATGGATACATGGCGCGAAGAGATAGACACCTATAAAAGAGACGGTTTTGTCGGAGAGACAAACGAATTTACTGTAGTTGTCCGAGACCTGCCCTCCAACGCAGAGAAAGCAACAAGAGTAAAGAAACTTGTCAATGACGAAAACCAGCAAAGAAACATAATGATACAGGAACTATTGAAAATAAATAATGCCCCTGCGGGAGAAATCACTAAATTCAAAAAGATTTTTGCCGATGTTATGAAGAGTTATTCTCCCAGCGGAACATGGGTGCAGGAAGAAGAATGGCGCATAAAAGAGTAGAACGTGTAATTCTAACAGGGTGCGAAGCTGCCGCTGAAGGCGCTATCAGGGCTGGATGCAGGTTTTATGCAGGTTATCCGATAACACCCCAGAACAGATTCCCTGAATATATGAGCGAACGGATGCCTGAGGAAAACGGCGTATTCATCCAAGCAGAGAGCGAAGTATCTGCCATAAACATGGTCTTCGGCGCCTCGGTCACAGGAAAGAGAGCGATGACCTCTTCCTCTTCCCCCGGAATATCTCTTAAACAGGAGGGCATATCATATCTTGCCGGCTGTGAACTGCCGGCTGTGATAATAAACATGAACCGCGGCGGACCGGGACTCGGAAGCGTAACCCCCAGCCAAAGCGATTATTTCCAGTCAACCAGAGGGGGAGGGCACGGCGATTACAGAACCATCGCCCTTGCTCCGTGGAATGTCCAGGAGATATACGACCTTACATACCTTGCCTTCACTCTTGCCGACAGATACAGAAACCCGGTCATTGTCCTCGCGGACGGAATGATTGCCCAGATGATGGAACCGGTAAAACTTCTCCCCCCCGTAAAAACAACGCCTACAAAAAAATGGGCGCTTACAGGGTGTAAGAGACGCAGACCTAATTCCATAAAGTCACTCTTTTTAACGCATGGAGTACTTGAAACCCATAACTTAAAAATAGCAGATAAATACAGGCAGATTATTGAAAATGAGACATTATATCAAACCTATATGTGCGATGATATAGACGTTCTCCTTGTAAGTTTCGGCACATGCGCAAGAATCTGTTTTGAAGCCCTTGCTCTTGCAAGAGCGAAGGGTATCAAAGCAGGTCTTTTCAGGCCCATCACTCTCTGGCCTTTTCCATCAGAACACTTGCAAAGAGTAGCGGAAAAAGCAAAAAAAATACTTGTGGTTGAGATGAATTGCGGACAGATGATAGAGGATGTAAAACTTGCCGTAAAAAAAGACATCCGTATATGTTTCTACGGTAGGCCCGGCGATGGAGTCCCCACTCCTGAAGAGATATTCAGGGAGATAAAAAAGATATGACACAGAAGACAAAGAAATACATCTATAAGAGGCCTGAGAGTTTGACAAACGATATCACCATCTATTGCCCCGGATGCGGGCATGGAATTATCCATAAAATTATTGCGGAAATTATAGATGAACTTGGCATAAGAGAAAAGACCATTGGTATTGCGCCTGTCGGCTGCGCTGTGCTCGCATATAACTACTTCAATTTTGATGTAACAGAAGCCGCTCACGGCAGACCGCCTGCTGTGGCTACAGGAATAAAGAGATGCCTCCCTGACCGTATTGTCTTTACCTACCAAGGCGATGGAGACCTTGCCGCCATCGGAACAGCCGAGATAATACATGCGGCGGCAAGAGGAGAAAACATCACTGTTATCTTTGTCAATAACGGCGTCTATGGAATGACCAAAGGACAGATGGCTCCCACAACACTTTTAGGTCAGCAGACAACCACTACAACAAAAGGGAGAACAGCCCTGCAGCATGGTTATCCCATCAGGGTATGTGAACTTCTTGCCACTATTGAAGGGGCAACTTACATAGAAAGAACTAAAATTGACTCTATCCCTGATATTATCAAGACAAAACGGGCAATTAAAAAAGGGTTTTTATACCAAATTGAGAACAAAGGGTTTTCTCTTATAGAGGTTCTGTCCACCTGTCCGACCAACTGGAGAAAGACGCCGTCAAAGGCAATGGAATGGGTAGGGGCGGAGATGGCAAATTTTTTCCCAACAGGCGTATATAAAGATAAAGGGAGTCCAAACAAATGATTTTTCTGCCTTTCTCTATCATTCTTATTCTGCTCTTTATCCTTTTTCTCCCTGTATTCTTCTTTCTTATCCAAATTGAGATAATACGTCTTGCGTTAAGCAAAATTGGTCTTTCACCCGCAGGCGCTTTTATAATAATACTTTTATCGTTCATAGGCAGCGCAATCAACATCCCAATACATACAAGAGAAGCGCTTGTTATACCGCCGCAGAGTTCCATACCCCTCTCCCGTTTATTTTTAGGCATGCCTTACGAGAATACCCGTCAGGTAATCGCTATAAACCTTGGGGGGTGCGTTATTCCGCTTTTATTATGTGTGTATCTCCTGCCAAAAGCGCCACTGCTTCCGACTTTTTTCGCAACAATTATTACCACTATCGTGTGTTTCCGTTTATCCACCGTCACCCCTGGAATGGGTGTCCACATTCCAGCGCTGATACCCCCGCTTATCGCTGTAGGACTTGCTTTCCTGTTATCTCCCGGCAACAAAATACCGGTAGCATATATTTCAGGCGTGCTGGGCGTTATCATAGGAGCGGATATTCTTAATTTACCTCATCTTGGTCAATACCCCGGAATTATGAGTATTGGAGGGGCGGGTGTATATGACGGCATCTTTCTTGTAGGCGTAATTTCGGCGCTTCTGGCATAGGAAAAACAATGAGTAAATATAATATACCTATCAAAAAATGGCATACGGACGAAAAACCGCGTGAAAAACTTCTGAAATATGGCGAACACACTCTTTCAGACACAGAACTCCTTGCCATACTCATAAGAACAGGGAACAAAGGAGAGACAGCCGTGGATATTGCGAGAAAAACACTCCAAAGATTCGGGTCTTTCCGCAATATGAGCCATACAAGCATCAGCAAATGGGCTGATATTAAAGGTCTCGGGAAAGCCAAACTATGTCAGATAAAAGCGGCGATAGAGATAGGCAGAAGATTCAGGGAAGATGAGATAAAGGAGAAAAAAGTAAAAATCAGCGGACCTGAAGATGTGTTTTATCTTTTACACCCCCGTATGAGAGACCTGAAAAAGGAGATTTTTGTTATGCTTAATATGGACTCCAAAAACAGGATTTTGGACAGAACAGAGATAGAAGAAGGAACTGTCAATCAGGCAAACCCCATAATCAGGGAGATATTCCAAAAAGCGATGGAGAATTTTTCTGCCTCTATTATTTGCGCTCATAACCATCCGTCAGGAGACCCTTTGCCCAGCAGGGAAGACACAGAGTTCACTAAGGCGCTTGTAAAAGCAGGCGACATCTTGAACATAAAAGTACTTGACCATATCATAATAGGTAATGACACCTACTATAGTTTTGCAAAAAACGGCATAATATAACAGAAAAAGAATGAAAAAGATACTATTAACAGGGTGCGGCGGATTTATAGGCAGTAAGGTAGGGGAATTACTTTTAGAAAAAGGTTTTATTGTTCTCGGCGTTGACGAAATGAACAACTACTATGATGTGCGTCTTAAAGAATGGCGGCTATCCCATTTGATGAAATACAAAAACTTCAGTTTTACAAAAATGGATATCGCATCCCCTGAAATAAAAGACACTATAAAGAGTTTTTCCCCTGACGCTATAGTGAACCTTGCCGCAAGAGCTGGGGTGCGCGCAAGCATAACAGACCCCTTTGTATACTTTAAATCAAACCTTGAAGGAACCCTTGTCCTCCTTGAAACAGCGAAAAAACTCTCCATCAAAAAATTCATTCTTGCATCCACTTCATCTGTCTATGCGGGGGAAGAGATGCCCTTTAACGAGAAACTTCCCGTCAACAAACCTATCTCCCCCTATGCCGTCTCAAAAAAAGCAGCGGAAAACCTGTGTTATACATACCACTACCTGTATGATATGGATATAACTATTTACAGATACTTCACCGTTTACGGACCTGCCGGACGCCCCGATATGAGCGTATTCAAGTTTATCAAGGCAATTGATGAAGGAACTCCGCTTAAGATATTCGGGGACGGTTCACAGCAAAGGGATTTTACATATGTTGGTGATATTGCGGAAGGGACAGTGAAAGGTCTGGATTTAACAGGTTACAATATAATCAACCTCGGAGGCAACTCTCCGTATTCCATCAACGAACTTATAGCCCTAATAGAGAAAGAGGTGGGGGAAAAAGCGGTGATAGAGTATTTCAAATCGCATAAAACAGATGTTCCCGCCACATGGGCGAATATAAACGAAGCAGTGAGGTTAATCGGCTGGAAACCCCTGACAACCCTTCCTGACGGCATCAAGAAAACAGTAGCATGGCACAAAGAAAACAGACACTGGCTCCAAGACATCCGTTTAATTGATTAAAAAATAGCGCCTCTCCTTATTGCACGGATAAATACAAAAGAGTTAGGGTAAGCCCTGCTTCTCTAAAATATACATATCCGCCAAATTGCCTGTAATGACATTGCCGTCCATATCAAGCAATCTCAGTTGGTTTTCCTCCACCTTAATATCAAGCGGTTTACCGGCTGTATCCCCGCCTTCAAGATGTATAATCAATCCGTTTTCATTCCACCTGAATGTACCTGTGTCCACGTACACCGTATCATCACCCTTGCCTAAATACTGCATTTGATAAGTGTATTTATTATCCTTGGAGAGAATAACCGTTGTCTTAATACCTTCGCAATCAGCGCAAGGCGTAATTCCGGCATAGGTCCCTTCCCAATCCAATGCAATCTCAGAGGTATGCATATCCGGCGGAAAACTCATATTAGAATCAGGCGTTACCGCATTTTTCTGTTTGTTAAGATATACAACCCCGCCGAATATCATCAAAACTATGATAACGGTAAAAATAGTTGTTTTCATATTATCTCTCCATTGCTTTGGTTTTTAAGTCTTTTGGCATCTTTTCAATAGCATAACGCAAAGCAGTGCGGGGCATTCTATCTTTTCTTTCCATTACATACTCAAACACCTCTTTTTGGCGCGCCTCGCTTGCCGCTTTGAGCATCCATCCATAACCCTTTTGCACTAAGTCGTCTTTGTCCGTAAGTAAACTGTCCGCTATACAAAAAACATCTTTCAGGAATTTTCGTTCCTGGCGGGAATAATCAAAGTT
>JAAYXZ010000140.1 GCA_012515635.1 Elusimicrobiota bacterium | reverse complement strand
TTTCTCCCTCTCCCTTGAGGGGAGAGGGCATATGGGTGAGGGTGAAAAGGGTGAAGAGTTTTTAACAGCCACCCCCACCTTCAATCCTCCCCCCTCAAGGGGGAGGAAATTATTGGAGAAAATCCTCTCCTCTTGAGTGACCACCTTCCTCGCCTCTCTTCCCTTTTTCCCCTCTCCCTTGAGGGGAGAGGGTATGGGTGAGGGTGAAAGTTATTACTATCTTCAATGAGAGACAAAGACGCCAACTCCCTCTTATCAAAGAATATTTTTCAATGCCGGAGGAGGGAGTTGAACCCTCACGAGGTTGCCCTCACCGGATTTTGAGTCCGGCGCGTCTGCCATTCCACCACTCCGGCTAATATTGATAAGTCATTGACTATCAAGGGATTATAACCTGTTTACCCTGTTTTGTCAACTTGAAATTATCAGAAATATATGTAACTATCCTGTAATAAACATAAAAAATAATGTTATAATATCTTATAAGGTTTTCAACTATTAGGATTTCTATTATGCGACTCGGCACTCATATATGGATAGGAAGAGGACTGGCAAGTGTCTTTCAAATATCTGAGGCACTGGGATGTGAGTGTTTTCAGATATTCCTTCAGAATCCCCGTTCATGGAGCCGTAAACAAAGAAGTGATGCCGAAATAGATGTTTTCAGGCAAGGTGTGAAAAGACAAAACGTTTTTCCTGTGGTAGTCCATATGCCGTATCTCCTTAATCTATCTTCTCCCGACAAAAATATTTTACAAAAATCCAGAACACTATTTGAACATGAAATGATAGAAGCAGCGCAACTCGGGGCAGATTATTATGTGATACATCCGGGCAGTCATAAAGGAGAAGGGATTGAAACAGGCGTCAGAAACCTTATCCAAAGCATAAAACCCTTTATTGGAGAAAAACCCAAAATACTTCTTGAGAATACCGCGGGGCAGGGAAACACAATAGGAGGCAAATGGGAAGATTTTATTCCTCTCTTTGAAAGATATGGAAATGATATCGGGCTGTGTTTTGATACAGCCCACGCTTTTCAGTCGGGCTACGATATAAGGAGAGCGACGATACTTTTAGAGATGCTTGATAACATAGACAGAAAACTTGCCCCAAATAATGTGTTGCTCATACATTCAAATGACTCTCCTTCCGGATTGGGCTCTCACCTTGACAGGCACCAGAATATAGGAGAAGGGTTGCTTGGCATCAAAACATTTGATATGCTCATCAGGAATAAAACCCTTGGAAAACTCCCTTTTATCCTTGAAACACCAAAATCGGATATAGATGCGGATAAAAAAAACCTCGCTGTATTAAGGCAGATATGGGAAAAACAGAAGACATAGTCCAACCCGCATAAAACACCGCTTCTTATAAGAAAAAACAGCAGGATAAGAAAGGTTTTTGGGAAGGGACAAACTGATAAAAAAAGGGGGGCTTTTACCCCCCTTCTTTTCAATCTGCCTTATTCTCTTCTCTCTAAAGAGCGAGAATTAACATCACTTAATATAAGAGATTATCCATAGCAGCGGGCGTAGCCCTGTTCTCACCATTGCCCTTGCCCATCTCCTGTCTCTTATGTATTCCGCTACCGGCGGGCTATGTCTGTAATACCATCTTACAAACGCTCTGCCTGCCCTATGTGTGAGAAGACGGCTATCCCTGAAACTCCGTAAGCGCACTACTTCTTCCGCCATAGGTGTCCCATACGCCGCGGTCGCTATGAAACAGGACCCTGTTGAACCACCGTTCTCGTCTGGCAGTCCTTCCACTATATTAAAACTTACATATGTCTTTGAAGAATCCGCTTTTGTAGTAGCATATCTTGAAAATCCGCCGTCATTATGTTCCGCTATAACCCGCGCATAATACTTACCTCTTACTGATAGCGTTAAAACGATTTCTTGAGGATTATCGCCTGTCAATGCAGCATATTGGTAAACTTTGTTCGGAAGTTCTGTATTGTTAGGCACTTTATTCCAGAGTTCCACATAATATGCTTTCTCGTTATCCGTTCGGTCATCAAACCTAATCACAACAGTATTCCAACCCTCTAACGCCTCAAGGTTTACAGGGTCCTCTCCGCCCGGAAATGCGGAAGGTATGGGGTTTGTTGATACAACATCTGACCACCAATCACCTCCAGGTGTAACCCCCGTCTTATATGGGCGTATTTTATAAAAATATGGCCTGCCATCAAGCGCATCAAGGGCTTCATCCCAATAAATAACATTTACTGATGTAGTAGCAAAGTTTCCGATGTGTGTCCAAGTATCAGGTGTGGGATGGCTTCTCCATATCTCAAAACCATCTGCTCCCGGTGAATTATTTGTCCATGTAAGCCAAACCTTTCTTTCGCGTCCTTCTGCTTTTAGGTTTGTCGGTTTTTTTATAGGCGAAGTGGCTGTGCTCTTCTCCTGCGTATAAGAGGACTTATCACTACCTTTATACGCGCAAACCTTGTAGTAAAACACCGTGTTCGGAGCAAGCCCTGCCCCGCCTTCGTCATCTGTATAAGAAGAGATATTAGCGCCGACTGTAGCATAATCTTCATCCCATGCTTCCTCGCCTTTCTTTCTGGCTATCTTAAACCCGTCTTCATCTGAAGAGTTATCTATCCATGAAAGGTGTATAGACCATTTGTCCTCCCCTTCATTATAATCTGCCGTTAGCACAAGATTTGTCGGCGAAGGGATTACCCCGGGACCAACACTCTCCTGAGGCATTGCGTATGCCTCCCCTAAACGGACATAGTTATTGCTATTATCAAAGACATACGCTATGTAATAGTATGTTATATCATTTGTAAGCCCTGAGTGAGAGAAAGAACCGCCTGCAGGCGATTGGACATATATAACTGTCCCATCTCCTAATATCTGCCCGTTTACATAGGAAATCCCATTTGTCGGGTCGGTTGTTGGATAACCTTCTGCCTCCCGACATAGAATTAAAACACCGGGATAGATTGCAGCGCTCTCATTTGTCCATTGAAGTGTTACCTCACCATCTCCAGGAAGAGCGGTAAACAAATCCGTTGAAGAAGGATTCTCCAGCCAATTAAGGACTTTTTCCATTACTGCCTTTCTGCCATTGCCTGGAGCATTTAAATTATTAATCGCCTCAAATCCGAAAGCAAAATAAACATGCGCCTGTCCTGTCTGGGTATTGTAATATTTTATCCCTGCGCTTCCCGAGGATTTCCTTATACCGGCTCCGCCTGATGTATTATAAAGCAGACAAGAAGAAGCGCCGCTCTGTGGGTCTATTTCGCTGGGCCATCTTTGATTATCCTCGCCAGTTCCTCCTGTAATGC
>JAAYXZ010000139.1 GCA_012515635.1 Elusimicrobiota bacterium | reverse complement strand
CAGTATTTTTAATATGCTTATAGGCCTTATGCCTGAAAACTCTAAAACCCTGATCTCTCCGTATTTTATCATCTCCCCAAAGAGGAACATACTGCTTAAAAATGTGATAACGGGAGAGATTTCCACAAAAATAGTCGGTAATCTATATAATGGATACAGGATATTGAAACTGCCGCCACGCCGCACGATAGAGAAAAGATTGTCAATCATCTCTATAAAGAAGAATAGCAGAAGAAAAGAGATGCTCACAAGAAAAAACAATTTGAGAAAAGAAAAAGTTATGTATCTTGTTTTTATCTTCATTTCAAAAAGCCCCATACTGTGAGGAGAATAATAACAGGCAGCCAAACAAAGACAGACATCTCCGTTTTATAAGAGAGGAGTTCTCCGAAAATAACCATCTGCAGAAAGAGCAGGGCGATGCTTCCGCCGATGCCTATGTGAAGCAATCTGCTTTCTTGCCGCAGACGTATGCCGATAGATGTTCCGATGAGGATAAAGATAACAGGGATTACAGAAAAGACAGCCCTTTTCTGTACCTCTATCTTTTCTTGTATATTCTTGCTGGCAAGCAGGTCGGTAGTGCGCATCTCCGAAACTTTCGGCTTTATGGTGTTCTGCGCCCCGAATTTGAGTGGAAGAGGCAATACAAGGTTATAACTGCTAAAATCTAATTTTGAGATTGTCTGAACAGAATCATAGATGAGAAGAAAACCGTCTTGCAGACTGAAAACCAATTGATTTGTATCATAGTAGTATTTAACTGCTCCGCTCTCCGCCTTTAGGAAATGGGTCTTGTCCATATCTTGATATGTTATGGAAGCATTCTTCATTTTATGGGACGGGCTTAAATCCTCAATATAGATTGTAACTCCGGGTATATCCGTAATTTCTGTTTTGCATGCAGAAGGGAGAGCGGATTTTTAAACTGGAGACGATAGACCATTTCACGTCTCTTATAACTCATTTCGGGAATAAGAAAAAAATTGAAAAACATCAGTATAATTGAACCTATAACCGCAAAGACGATAAGAATGCGCATCAACTGATAGGGATTTATTCCTGATGAGGCAAATATCAGGGTCTCTCTCTCCAGGGTTAAGCGTGAAAAAAGTGAAGATGATGCATAAAGGAAAGCGAGAGGAACGATATATAGAAAAGAAGATAATAAGGTAAGGAGAAAAAGATAGAATACCACCGTGGGATAAAAAGTCCCCTTTACAAGAACTTCTATTATCTGAAATACGGCATCCAGCGAAAAAATAAATATCGTTATACCAATGGCAAAAAGAAAATTCAGAAAGAACTCCCTGCTGATATAACGGGTTTTAATTTTTATTTCCATTGCTCTTATTGTAAAATATTCCCCAACTTATGTCTATCAATAAATTTCTTAATTTTTTTTGGAAAAAGAAGTGTATGGGGTGTGAAAGCGCGGCTTTCATCAACAGATACGGCTTTTGCATAGAATGCGATAAGAAGATGATTTCCCTTGAGAACTTCGCCGATACAGAAATATATTCTGCTTTTAAGTATGAGGGCCCAGTAAAAGAAGCGTTGCATCGGTTCAAATATCTCAAAAAAAAATATTACGGAAAAAAAATTGCCCTGTTTTTAGAGCATTTCTTAACAAAACAGCAGATAGACGCCTTTGATATTATTATCCCTGTTCCGCTCCACTGGAAAAAAGAGTTTAGAAGGGGGTTTAACCAGTGTGCCGTTGTTGCTTTCTGTCTCTCCAAGCGGCTGGGAAAAAGATATGTTTCAGGAGTTTTGGTTAAATCAAGAAACACTGCATCCCAAACAACTATGAAAAACAGGGAAGGCAGAGAGAATAATGTAAAAGGAAGTTTTAGCGTAAAAAAAAGACATCTTTTAAAGGATAAAAGGATTCTCCTTCTTGATGATGTTTATACATCCGGCGCAACTATCCGAGAGGCAAAAAACACGTTGTTGAAAAACGGCGCAAAAAAAGTTAATATTTTAGTGATAGCCCAAGCATAAAGAAGTAAAACAGGGATAAAAAACCCTGCAGAAACCCCTTAAAAACAAACAGAAAAAAACACAGATACAGGGCTTGATTATTTTTCAAAACAGGTGTATAATTATTATTCAACTCTTTTAATATATATATAACATATAAGGAGGAACAGATGGTTAGAATAGGAGTTAATGGTTTTGGAAGAATCGGAAGGTTGGTATTAAGAGCCGCTATAGAGAAAAATTTCCCAGAGATAGAGTTTGTGGCTTTTAACGACGTGGCAGACGCAAAGACACTTGCGCATCTTTTCAAATATGATTCCAATTATGGCATATATGACGGCAAGGTAGAAGCAAAGGAAGGCGCTATAGTAGTGGATGGAAAAGAATACAAAGTGTTTGCGGAAAGAGACCCTAAAAACCTTCCATGGAAAGAGTTGGGAGTTGATATTGTAGTGGAATCAACAGGTCTTTTTACTGATGCGGCAAAAGCTTCAGCCCATATTGAAGCAGGCGCAAAAAAGGTTATTATATCCGCACCTGCAAAAGGAGAAGACGCAATGATAGTAATGGGTGTAAATGAAGCGGATTATGACCCTGAAAAACACACTATTATATCCAATGCTTCCTGCACAACAAATTGTCTTGCGCCCATGGCAAAAGTGCTTGATGACAATTTCGATATAAAAAGAGGGCTTATGACAACTATCCATGCCTATACCAATGACCAGAAGATTATGGATGCGCCTCACAAAGACCTTCGCAGGTCAAGAGCGGCAGCGCTTTCTATGATACCTACATCCACAGGAGCGGCAAAAGCGATAGGAAAAGTAATTCCTTCTCTCAGCGGAAAAATGAACGGTCTTGCAATACGGGTGCCTACATCTTCAGTATCGCTTATGGACCTTGTGCTTGAACTTGAAAAATCCGTAGATGAAGCATCAATAAATTCCGCCTTTAAATCCGCAAGTGAGGGGAAACTTAAAGGGATATTACAATACAGTGATGAACCGCTTGTATCCAGGGACTTCTTTAAAAACCCTAATTCCTGTATATTTGATGCCCTTTCAACATATATCATAGACGGGACTCTGGTAAAGGTTTTAGGCTGGTATGATAATGAATGGGCTTACAGTTGCAGGGTTGTGGACCTT
>JAAYXZ010000138.1 GCA_012515635.1 Elusimicrobiota bacterium | reverse complement strand
TATATCGTCCTCACCCATAGGTAAAATCACAGCATCTTGAGGCAACTGCACAGAGACATCGGGCTCTATCCCTTTCCCTTCTATAGAGACGCCTGCGGGTGTGTAATAATGCGCTGTAGTCAGTTTAATAGAAGACCCGTCTGCAAGCGGTATAAGATTTTGGACAGACCCCTTACCAAATGTCTTCATCCCGACAATAACAGTAGAAGGAATGTTATCTTTCAATGCCCCAACCACTATTTCAGAAGCGCTTGCGCTCCCTTCATTTATAAGTAAAACAACAGGTTTTTCCCATATGGGGTTTCTTCTGTTGTTAAAAAAGTTTTTATCTTGTTCTTCTCTGCCCTGAACAGAGACAATGAGTTTGCCTCTTGGCACAAAAAGTTCACTAATCTCAATAGCAGAACTTAAAAGTCCGCCAGGATTATTGCGAAGGTCCAGTATCAGCCCTTCCAATTTGCTTCTCTTAAAACTCATAAGCACCTTTTCTAAATCTGCAGAACTTTTTTCCTGAAAATCCCTTATCCTTATATAACCAAGTTTTTCACCTAAGACCTCTTCTTTTATTGAGTTTACCTTGATAATATCCCTGACAAGCGTTATTTTCCTCAGTTCCGTTACTCCTTCTCTTAATATGCTGACAGTTACCTCTGTCCCTCGTTTACCTCTCAACATTCTTGCCGCTTCAAGAGTGGTAAGCCCTTTGGTTGTTTTGTCTTCTATCTCTATTATCTTATCTCCCGCCTTTATGCCTGCGTTCCAAGCGGGTGTCTCCTCTATAGGGCTCACAACAGTTATTACTCCGTCTTTAGATGTTATCTCCATCCCAACCCCATGAAACTCACCCTTCGTCTCTATCTGTAATTCCTGTGTAAGTTCCGGCTCAAGAAACGCACTGTAAGGGTCAAGAGAATCAAGCATTCCTTTTAGCGCCCCGTATATCAGTTTTGTATTGTCAACCGGCTCTATATACTGGTCTTCAACTGTCTTCATTGCATCAAGAAAAAGGTCAATGTTTTTGTATACCTGCTCTTCCTTTTTCCGTGTATGGGATGTACTCACATCTCCGCCCACTATCACCACAAGCGAGATTAACCCCAAGATACTCCACATCACTTTTCTCTTCATTTTAATAGTTTCCCCTTTTCGGTCTCATTTGATTAAACTACTCTATAATTATACCTTTTCTTGTTATTTGTTTAAATACTCCTGCAATTTACTCTTAACTGTATTAGGGTTCGCCTTACCTTTTGTCTTCCTCATTATCTGTCCTATCAGGAAAGATAACGCCTGTTCCTTGCCCTCTTGGTAATCCTTCACCGCTTCAGGATTGTCCGCTATAACTTCTTTCACGACACCACTTATTGTTTCATCGCTCTCTATCTGCAAAAGGTTCTTTTTTGATACAATTTCTTCAGGCGATACCCCAGTATCAAAACTCTCCTGAAGAACTGTCTTTGCAACCACCCCAGTAATCTTATTCTGTTCTACCATTGAAACAATCTGAACCAGATATTCAGGAGTAATTGGCGATAATGCAATGCCCTTTTTTTCCAACTTCAGCAATGCAATGAGAGGTCCCATTATCCAATTTGTAATCGCCTTTGCCTTACACCCTTTCTCTATGCACTTTTCAAAATAATCAGCAATATCTTTTTTAGATGTAAGCACTTCCGCATCGTATTCAGAGAGCATATAATCCTTTATGAACCGCTCTTTTCTTTGAATCGGCATCTCTCCGACCTGCGCGGCTATCTCTTCTATTATTTTTTTATCAAAGACAAGGGGAGGGAGGTCCGGGTCAAGGAAAGAGAAATTATCCTGTGTCTCCTCTTTAGCGCGCATCTCTTCCGTAATTTGAAGTTTTTCGTTCCATAGTCGGGTCTCTTGTTTTAAGGTTCCGCCCTCTTTTAAGCAGAAGACCTGCCGTCTTGCTTCATAATCCAGCGCTTTTCTTATCATTTTGAATGAGTTCATATTTTTTATCTCAACCTTCACGCCTAAAATTGCATCCCCCCGCTTCCTTACAGATATATTTGCATCGCATCTCAGAGAACCCTCCTCCATATTGCAATCGCTTACCTCAAGATATTCAAGAATCCTTTTAAGGGTTATCAAAAGTTTTTCTGCCTCTAATGAACTTCTTATATCGGGCTCGGTAACTATCTCTATAAGCGGAACACCGCTCCTGTTCAAATCAACAAGAGAAAAAGAAGTATTGCCCTCCGAATGGATAAGTTTTCCCACATCTTCTTCTAAATGTATGCTGTTTATCCTGATATTTCTGTTATCTACCCAAATAGCCCCTTCCGTAGCCAATGGTTCTCTGTGCTGAGATATCTGGTAGTTCTTGGGCAGGTCAGGATAAAAATAGTGTTTTCTTGAAAAACGGGAGCAGGGAGAAATTTTAAAGTTAAGGGCTATGGCCGTCTTTAGCCCCAGTTCAACCGCTTTTTGATTTATTACAGGCAGTATTCCCGGTAACCCTGCGCAAATAGGACATATTTGAGAGTTGGGAGAAGCGCCAAATTTTGTGGAACAAGAACAGAACAACTTTGAAGATGTAAGCAATTCCACATGCACTTCAAGACCTATGACTATTTCGTATTCTTTCATATTTATCAGAATGTTAAGTATGCCTATCTGAATCTGCCCGTAAAAGCGCTTCTTCTTACACTAAGTTTTAAATTATCCTCTCTTTTAACTGCATTTATATGATTGGATAAACCGGAAAACCACTCAAGCGCAATTATTTATTGACAATATCTTCCCCTTTTACGAAGAAAGATTTAGAAGGAAGTATTCTCCTTGCCCCTGCATAATTCCTTTTAAAATATGCGTTTTCAAGAGAAGCAATCGTAACCTTTTTTTCGTTGGAACTGGCATGTATAAACATATTATCCCCTATATATATACCCACATGCCCTACTGAGCCCTTATTATAGAAGAAAAGAAGGTCCCCTTCTTCTATCTCTTCTTTGCTAATCGGTTGTCCTTCGGCATACTGCTTATAGGAAGTATTCGGAAGTTTTATGCCTATTTTTTCATAGACGCATCTTACCAATGTAGAACAGTCAATAGACGTTTTCCCTGACCCCCCTAACTTATACGGCATATTCAGAAAGTTAAACGACTCTGTCAGTATCTTCTCCCTGAATGTCTTTGCTTCCTTCGCTATTTCGGTATCCACCCCGTCATCAGATACAAGGGAGCCAATGTCTTCTATTGTATAACCTGCTGGAATTACAATCGTTAG
>JAAYXZ010000137.1 GCA_012515635.1 Elusimicrobiota bacterium | reverse complement strand
TTTATATACGGATTGGGTTTTTGTTCATGAGGCAGTTCAATATTTATTCCTATGGATTCACCGCTACCTAAAGAAGCGCCTAAGTTTCCGGCTTCCATAATTCCGGGACCGCCCCCTGTAATAACCGCATAACCGTTTTCTACCAGAAGTTTCCCTGTCTCAACCGCTTTTTTGTATTGAATAGCATCTTTATGGGTTCTCGCTCCTCCCCATATGGTAACAGCGTTATCTACGTTTTCAAGCACCTCAAACCCATCCACAAATTCTGCCATTATCCTGAACATTCTCCATGAATCTGTCTCATTATGTTTCTGTTTCATTATCCACTCCCAATATATCAATCGGTTTAACTATCAGTATAAGTCCATCGTGTTTTTCCACTACAACTTCTTTGCCTGCTAAAACTTCTCCCGACATACTTTTAGCTTTCCAGTATTCTCCCTGAATAAATATAAGCCCTTCAGGAGTTAAATGATGTATCACCTTTCCCTTATCACCAATCAGCGCTTCCATACCTGTCGCAATCTTTCTTTTTTGGGTTCTTCTCATAAACCATATCACAAAACTAAGCACCAAAGAGACAATGGCAGTCACCCCAAATATCAAAAACTTGGGAATACTCGGTTCCCCCGCTGTTTTAAAGAGGAAAAAAGAACCGAGAAACAGGGTTATTACGCCTGATATTATAAACAACCCAAATGTCGGGGTAAGGGCTTCTATAACAAAAAAAATAAAACTCAACAGAATAAGCAAAACACCTGCCATATTAGTAGGTATTACATGAAGAGCAAAAAATGCGAGTATAAGTGAAACCGTTCCCACTATCCCGGGAAGTCCAAACCCCGGGCTATAAATCTCAACCAATATTCCCAGCATTCCTATTGTTAATAGAATATATGCGATAGTAGGGTCAGCTATAATCTTAAGAATTTTTTCCTTAAATGTCTCTTTTGTCCGAAGCACAGAGACCCCTTTAACAGAGAGCGTTATCTCTTTTTTTACGGTCCCTGTAATCTTTACTTGTTTCCCGTCAATACTGGAAAAGAGTTCTTTTATATCCGCCGCAATGACATCTATGACATTATCTTTAAGCGCTTCATCTGCTGTGGATGATATGCTCTCCCTTACCGCTTTCTCCGCCCAATCAGAGTTTCTGTCTCTATATTCTGCAATACTTTTGATAAAACTTACTGTATCATTCACTACTTTTTCTTCCATTTTCTGTTCCTGCTGTCCTACAAGAGTTACGGGATGGGCGGCGCCTATATTTGTGGCAGGCGCCATAGCGACAACATGGCAGGAAAGAGCCACAAAAACACCTGCGGAAGCGCACTGAGCGCCGTTGGGAAATACATAGGCGATTACGGGAACATTTGACGACAATATCTCCTGAACTATCTTTCTCGTGGAAGACAGCAAACCGCCCGGAGTATCTATCATAAGCAATACAAACTCCGCATTGTTTTTTTTCGCAAGTTGAATGGTGTTTGTTATTTGATAATAGGTAACAGGACCTATAGTATCGTCTATATCCACCCTATATGCTATCTTGTCGGCATATAATGTTTTGCCTAAAAATAAAGACAGAACAATTATCCACAGAAATGCTCTATTCATAAAGCAATAATACCATAATATTCACTGAAACTTAAAACCGTTTTTGACATAACAGCCCATATAATAGTAAAATTACACATATAAACAGGGGGATTTATGAAGGAAAAGATAGAGATATATGATACTACTTTGCGTGATGGAGCACAGGGCGAGGCAATATCTTTCACACTAAAAGATAAATTAAGCATTGTTAATAAATTAGACGAGTTCGGTATTGATTTTGTTGAAGGAGGATGGCCTGGTTCTAACCCTAAGGATATTGCTTTTTTTAAAAAGATAAAACATCAAAAATTTGAAAACATAAAGGTTGTTGCTTTTGGCAGCACCAGACGAAAGAACCTTACGGCAGATAAAGACCCTTTTCTCAAACAACTCATAGATAGCGGAACAGAATATATCTCCATATTTGGAAAGACGTGGGATATGCACGTGAGAGAGGTCTTCAAAATATCGCTGGATGAGAATTTGAAGATGATAGAGGACTCCGTAAAGTTTATTAAATCCAAAGGAAAAAAAGTGTTTTTTGATGCCGAGCACTTCTTTGACGGTTATAAATATAATCCGGAATACGCTTTAAAAACATTATTGGTCGCAGAAGAAGCAGGGGCGGATAAGATAGTTCTTTGTGATACCAACGGCGGAACATTACCCTTTGAAACAGAGGATATCGTTTGCGCTGTATCAAAACGGATAAAAATCATGCTGGGAATACACACTCACAATGATTCCGGCTTAGCAGTCGCCAACTCTATTTTAGCGGTAAAAGGAGGCGCAAGGCATATTCAAGGAACTATGAACGGCATAGGAGAGCGTTGCGGAAATGCCGACCTTGCTATCATTATACCGATACTGCAATTAAAAATGGGTTATAGTTGTGTGGATGAAAAGAAATTAACATATCTTACTGAGGTTTCTCGGTACATATATGAAGTATCTAATATTATTCCGCCTAATTCTCAACCGTTTGTAGGAAAAAGCGCATTCGCCCATAAAGGCGGGGTGCATGTGGATGCCGTAAACAAAAACCCTGAGACCTATGAGCATATAGACCCCGCAAAAATCGGGAACGAAAGAAGAATTCTTCTTTCAGAACTTTCAGGTAAAGGCACAATTCTCCAAAAAACCCGAAAGTATAATTTGGACAAAACACCCGAGCATATCAAGAAAATTCTTGATAAGATAGTAACTCTTGAAAGCGAAGGTTACCAGTTTGAGGCAGCTGACGCTTCTTTTGATATTATAGTAAAAAAAACCATTGGCGAATATCAAAAACTTTTCACTGTGGAAGGTTTCAGAGTTATCATAGAAAAGAGAGGTAAAAAGGTTGTTTCAGAGGCCACAGTTAAAGTCAGTGTGGATAAATACACAGAACATACCGCAAGCGAAGGGAACGGTCCTGTCAATGCATTGGATAATGCGTTAAGGAAAGCGTTGCTTAAGTTCTATCCTGAGATAGCGAAGGTGAAACTTATCGACTACAGGGTAAGGATATTACATCCTGAAGAAGCCACTGCAGCAGCAACAAGGGTTATTATAGAGAGCGCTGACGAGAATGAGACATGGGGCACCATAGGTGTCTCTGAGAACATTATTGAGGCATCGCTGATAGCGCTTTTAGACAGTATTGACTATAAACTCCATAAGACAAGAAAAACAGGCGTCTGATTCATACCCGCCTATTTTGATATTGGCTGATTTTTCAATTCACTATCGCTGTTTTCATTCTTAACGGGTTGTAAGAAGAGGAATGACTCTTTTTTTATCTGTTCAAAATATTTTATGTAATACTCTGCCAGTTCCGGTGAACTAATAATTACGGATGCCTCGTTATTTTTCTCCATTGCGGAATATGACCAGTTAGCGCTTCCTATCAAAACATATTTTTTATCTATTATAAGTATTTTTGAATGAGTTGTTTTATCTACCGGCGCAAAATACACGGCAATATTATTGGTGGAAAGATATCTTGCTGTTTTCAGATTTTCCACTGTCGTATGTGAAGAAGTATCCTTATCCGAATGGTTAAGAATAACTTCTATTTTTACTCCCCTCTTCCTCGCATTTATCAATTCTTTAAAGAAACTATTTGTTGGGCTGTCGGGATATTTAGGATAATAACTTGCAAGGAACATAACCATATAAACAGATTCTTTCGCATTTTTAAGCAACGGATTTAAAACCTGAGGATATGCCCTGTTATTAGCGGGATAAACCTTCCCTTCAAAAAAAACATCGGCAGGGGTCACAGATACAGCGCATAGAAAAGACACGAATATACATACCGATAATAATTTACGCATTCTATATTTCCTGAAAGTTTTTTATGAGTGTCCGGACATCTAACTTATTATGATAAAGAGCTTTTCCTATTATAACCCCGTCAGGTATATGCTTCATCTGTTGTAACGCTGTCACATCTGCCTCAGTTGTTACTCCGCCTGACACTATTATCTCTTTCGGCTTTTTTGAAAAACCGCTAACTGCTTTTAAGATGTTTTCTGTGGAATCCACATCTATTCCATCAAGGGTTCCGTCTCTCTCCACATTGGTAATAATAAATCTTTCAAACCCTTTTTTAATCAGTTGTTTTATTACATAATGCGGGGTTAAAGGGATAGTAACTTCCCATCCGCTCAAAGCCACTTCATCTTTTCGGTAATCAACAGCAATAATGATTTTTTCTTTCAAAGAGTTGCTTATTTTATCAATAAGGTCTATCTCGGGAATCTCTTTCTCCTCATCAAAAACCTTCCCGGAGTGTTGATAAAAGCGTTTTATA